>NZ_PDNZ01000008.1 GCF_003182595.1 Prosthecochloris marina | reverse complement strand
CAGCCGCCGAGCCCAGGATAAACGGGGGATATGCCCAGTCCAGTGTCCCTCGGGATGCTATCAGTGCTACTTTTTTCACTTTTTCTGCCATTGTAGCAAAGCTAAACGATTACATTACCATATGATCATACAGTGATAAAATTAACAAAAATTGAGATTATCCCAAGAAAAAAACGTTAGCTGTAGACCAAGAATCCCTTGGCAAGCGGCTTCCCCCCATACATCCGGTTTATCCGGTCACCACTTGGGATAATCCACGCTATTTACTTACTTGTATCTGAACACCGGGAATATCGCTATCACAGTAACAAGTAAAAGTAAAACATCATACTACCAATGAACACTCCGCACGTTTACAAAAAGATCGAGCTTGTCGGCTCCTCACAGAAAAACATTGAAGATGCTGTAAACAATGCTGTAGAAAGAGCAGCAGAAACAATCCGCCACATTCGCTGGGTTGAGGTTGTAGAAACACGGTGCCATGTCGAAGAAAACAGAATCGCTTACTGGCAGGTAACGGTCCGACTCGGATTTACGCTTGAGGAAGAATAACAGAAGCAGGGGCGGCACTTCTTTTTACCGCCCCTCATTGTATGCCTCGATAAACTTCGCAACGCTCCTATCCCAACTGCGCTCTATATCGTCAGGAAAGAGGCAGGCTGGAAGTTGCCCTTTCCCTTTATGATACGCAATGCATTCGCAGCAAAGTCCTTTGCGGGGACAAGGCTTGTAGGTGCAGTTGCATCGTTCCAGATTATCATTTTTTCTACAGTCCATCGCCTCTTCCTTTGTCATGTGAAAAGATACTTCGGCTAAACGTTAAAAACATATCCATCCTTTCTGAATACCGCAACAGTGATATCAAAACCACTTGTTTGTATAGCTGATCTCGACCGAAATCCTGGGCTCTATATCCCGAACTTCAGGAACATGAGCGGACCTAAACTGATCCGATATTTGTTGTCCCCCCGAAGTTCAGCGTATAATGATTTATGGATGTCGTAGGAAAACGCAGATCAGATAGAATGGCTAGGCACCCAATCCCCCCAAAAGCATCCGTTTTGAATAACAGGGATTCCCGAATCGTGCGTCGTATGCCTGAGAGTGACTGGAAAAGAGAAGTCATGTCACCCCGTGAAATAGCTGTCCGGATTCCACTGGTCCGCCAAAAGAAAGACAACCATGAAAAGACAGCCTAACCATTGACGATTGCCTGCTTAAAAAAAATGCAAGAGGCTGCCTTTTTACGACAGCCTCTTGAATCAAACCGCACCTGAATTGCAGAATACCGTCAGTGATTATTTTCACCCGTATCGGTAAATCTTTCAGGAGCAAGCTCCCAGTGCTCCGGTGAAAGCCAGAAGGTCGAAAGCAAAAGCTCACGAATATGACTGAACTCTTTAGGAAGCTTATCGTAAAGTTTTTCAAAAAGCTCTTCGTGAGACAGCAGCTCTTTCTTCCAGACCTCACGGTCGACGATCATCAGCTTGGAGAACTGCTCATACGTGAACTCCTCGAGACCGCTCCACTCCATGGACTCATATTTCGGCATCCAGCCAAGGGGGCTTTCCACCGCACTTGCCTGCCCATGAACCCTGTCGACGATCCACTTGAGCACCCGCATGTTCTCACCGAAGCCAGGCCAGAGAAAGCTTCCATTTTCATCCTTGCGGAACCAGTTGACGCCGAAGATTCTCGGCGGCTCGGAAAGTTCGCGTCCAACATGAAGCCAGTGGTTGAAGTAATCACCCATATGATAACCGCAGAATGGAAGCATAGCGAAAGGGTCGCGGCGAACGTCACCGATCTTACCGGCTGCCGCTGCAGTTTTTTCCGAACCCATGGTTGCTGCCAGATAAACACCGAAGTACCAGTTTGGAGACTGGTAAACAAGCGGCACGACATCACTACGACGCCCACCGAAGATAAAGGCACTGATAGGAACACCTTCAGGGTTTTCCCACTCGGGATCGATGGACGGACATTGTGAAGCTGGCGCCGTAAAACGGGCATTAGGGTGCGCTGCCGGCTTGCTTGAATCGGGAGACCAGGGATTACCCTGCCAGTCAGTCAGCCCATCGGGTGGAGTTTTGGTCATACCTTCCCACCAAACGTCGCCGTCAGGGGTAAGCGCCACATTGGTGAAAATGCAATTTTCCTTGAGCGTCTCCATAGCGTTGAAGTTGGTTTTTTCGGAGGTACCCGGGGCTACTCCGAAAAAGCCGTATTCAGGATTGATGGCATAAAGTCTGCCATCCCTTCCCGGTTTGATCCAGGCAATGTCGTCGCCAATTGTCGTCACCTTCCACCCCTCAAATGAATCGGGCGGAATGAGCATGGCGAAGTTGGTTTTGCCGCATGCGCTCGGGAAAGCAGCGGCAACATAGGTTTTTTGACCCTCGGGAGACTCGACACAGAGAATCAACATATGCTCGGCAAGCCAGCCTTCCTCCCGGGCCATCGATGATGCGATCCGAAGCGCAAAACACTTCTTACCCAGAAGCGCATTACCCCCATACCCGCTACCATACGACATGATTGACCGTTCCTCAGGGAAATGAACAATGTACTTCTGATCGTTGCAGGGCCATGGAACATCTTTCTGGCCGGGCTCGAGAGGAGCGCCGACAGAATGCAAACAAGGGACAAAATCATTGTCTTCCCCAAGCAGTTCAATCACCCTCCGTCCCATCCTGGTCATGATACGCATGTTGGTGACAACATAGGGAGAATCCGTTATCTCGACACCTATATGTGAAATGTGCGAACCCAGGGGCCCCATGCTGAACGGAATGACATACATGGTTCGACCCTTCATACACCCATTGTAAAGCTTGCGGAGCGTCTCTTTCATCTCCTTGGGATGTACCCAATTGTTGGTCGGACCTGCATCCTGCTTGCGTATGCTGCAGATAAATGTCCTGTCTTCCACCCTTGCGACGTCACTTGGATCGGAACGGCACAGAAAGCTGTTCGGGCGCTTTTCATCCGAAAGCCTGATGAAGGTACCGCTCTCGACCATCTCCTGGCAAAGCCTATCATACTCTTCCTGGGAACCGTCACACCAGTGCACCGAGTCCGGCTGGCACAGTTCCGCTGTTTGCTGAACCCATTCAACTAATTTTTGATTTTTCACATACTCAGGGGGCTCGATCTGCATTTCGGTCATGGTTATCCTGTTTACTGAATGGTTAATAAAGAAATGTTATAAGCGTTATCATCCACCGGCATTAATGGCTTCACGGATAAGGTTGTCAAAAGCCATTTTACTTTGAGGGCCAAGAAGTACGGACTGAAGGGAACCATCCGCCCCGACAACAAATGATGTCGGAATAGCACGCAACCCTCCCTCAACATAGCTGCTGTATGTATCGAGAATCTGCTGATCAGCCACGACAACGGGAAAGTTAATCCCGTAATCACTGACAAACGCCCTTGCTTTGGAAAGATCCTCGTCGACAGTGATGCCGACGAATGTGAAGCCGTTTTGCTCATACTCACTTTGCAGGGCAACCATGTCGGGCATCTCGGCACGGCAGGGAGGACACCATGATGCAAAAAAGTTTACAATGTATGCTTTGCCGGCAAGGCTCGCCGACGAAACCGTCCGTCCATCGAGCGTTGTACCGACAAAAACAGGAGCAGTAATATTTTTTGTCGCCTCCGAACCTTCCGACTGAGGCTTCGCTGTTTCCGCCTGCTCAGGCTGGCATGCGAACATAACCACAGACAAGCAGAGCATGGTTGCAATTTTAAAAAAACTCATATGTGTGATGGTGTTTATATTCAAAATTGATTAATAAAAAACAGGCTCATGATTTCGTTTGAAAATATACAATTCTTCCCTTTATTTATAGTCCTTCGAACAGAGTCCATAATCTTTGCGTTTATACGATAAATAAAGTATATTCAGAACCATATTTTTTTTAGGCGCCACCTTAGCTCAGTTGGTAGAGCAACTGTTTCGTAAACAGTAGGTCGTGGGTTCAAATCCCGCAGGTGGCTCGAACCTGAAAAAACTCGGTCCACGGATGAAAAAACATGGGCGTGTAGTAAAAAGTTTTGACTGCAACAATACAATCCTATCAACACTGTCAATATGCAAGAAGGTAAGATATCTCAAATCATTGGTCCTGTCGTTGATGTTGATTTCCCGGAAGGCGACCTCCCGGCAATTCTTGACGCACTGACCGTTACTCGACCAGATGGGACAAAACTGGTTCTTGAAACCCAGCAACATCTCGGAGAAGAGCGCGTACGAACTATTTCAATGGAAGGTACCGACGGTCTGGTAAGAGGTATGACTGTCGTAAACACCGGAAAGCCCATCCAGGCACCTGTTGGTGAAAACGTGCTCGGGAGAATGCTCAACGTTGTAGGCGATCCAATCGATGGCCTCGGAGAAGTCAAGAGCAACAAAACCTACCCGATCCATAGGCCGACGCCGAAGTTCGAAGAACTGTCGACCAAATCCGAAATGTTTGAGACCGGTATCAAAGTCATCGATCTTCTTGAACCATACTCACGAGGCGGTAAAACCGGCTTGTTCGGTGGTGCAGGTGTAGGCAAGACTGTTCTGATCATGGAGCTGATCAACAACATCGCCAAGCAGCAGTCGGGATATAGTGTGTTTGCCGGTGTCGGAGAACGTACCAGGGAAGGAAACGACCTCTGGGAAGAGATGAAGGAGTCTGGAGTTATCGACAAAACAGCTCTTGTGTTCGGCCAGATGAACGAGCCACCAGGTGCACGTGCACGTGTTGCGCTTACCGGCCTCAGTATCGCCGAGTATTTCCGTGATGAAGAGAATCGTGACGTACTGCTGTTTATCGACAACATTTTCCGTTTTACCCAGGCGGGTTCCGAAGTGTCGGCACTTCTCGGCCGTATGCCAAGCGCTGTAGGTTATCAGCCGACGCTTGGTACTGAAATGGGCGAGCTCCAGGACAGAATTGTATCGACGAAAAAAGGCTCCGTAACCTCGGTGCAGGCCATCTACGTTCCTGCGGATGACCTTACCGATCCGGCTCCTGCAACCGCGTTTACTCACCTTGATGCGACGACGGTTCTTTCCCGGTCGATTTCTGAATTGGGTATCTACCCGGCTGTCGATCCTCTCGATTCAACGTCACGAATACTCGATCCGAACATTGTCGGTGAAGAGCATTACAATACCGCGCAGGCCGTCAAAGTGCTTCTGCAGCGTTACAAGGATCTTCAGGACATCATCGCGATTCTCGGTATGGATGAACTGAGCGATGAAGATAAACTGACCGTGGCCCGTGCAAGAAAAATTCAGAAATTCCTTTCACAGCCGTTCTTCGTTGCCGAAGCCTTCACCGGACTCCAAGGCAAGTATGTTAAACTCGAGGATACCATCAAAGGCTTCAATGAAATCATCGACGGACGTCACGATGATCTGCCTGAAAATGCATTCTACCTCGTCGGTACTATCGAAGAGGCTATCGAGAAAGCCAAAACCCTGTAACTTTATCTGATTATCATGGCAGGTTCCGATAAAGCCTTTGCAATAGAGATCGTTACTCCTCAAAAACAGTTTTTTGCAGGGGAAGTGACCAGTATTCTGGCTCCCGGGCAGGACGGGTTGTTTCAGGTTCTCAAAAACCATGCACCGCTCGTTGCCGCACTAAAAGGCGGTAAGGTAAAGCTCGAGCTTCCCGGCAGTGGTGAAAAGACATTCACCATAGCCGACGGTTTTTTTGAAATCAGCGACAACAAAGCCATTCTGCTCGCGGAAGATATTTCCTGAAGCAACGCAAAAGAAAGAGGAAACGAAACTCGTTTTGTTAAAACATCAGTGAGACGTACTTCACTCGTATCACTGATGTTTTTTGCTTATGCACATGCACAAGTTGATTCCCAAAGCTCTTCGTCACGGAGACACCATAGGGCTTATTTCACCCTCCTCGCCCTCTCCCGACCATGAAAAAATCGGTCAGGCCGTCACTTATCTCGAAAAACTCGGTTACCGCGTCAAGCCTGCCAGTCACTTTAACTGTCAGGGAGAACACCGTCGGGAACTCGACCGCCGAAAACGTCATGATCTTCATGAGATGTTCGCCGACAGATCGGTCAAGGCAATTTTCTGCCTCAGAGGCGGTTCGGGTGCGACAAGACTGCTGGAAAAACTTGACTACGGCCTCATTGCACAAAACCCGAAAATTCTCGCAGGGTATTCCGATATCACCGCTCTTTCAATAGCGCTCTATGCAAAAACAGGCCTGATAACGTTTTCAGGACCGATGCTTGCAACCGAACTACATAGCCCCAGCCCTTATACGGAAGAGAATTTCTGGAAGGTACTGGAATCGACTTCGACAACCCACCAGATCATCAACCACCCGAGTCACCCGGTCCGCATCTACAAAAAAGGCTCTGCGTCGGGCACACTGCTCGCAGGCAACCTTACCGTTCTTTCCTGTCTTGTCGGGACGCCTTACCTTCCGCAAATGAAGGAATCTCTGATGCTCATCGAAGACATTAACGAAGAGCCCTACCGAATAGACCGCCTCCTTTCACATTTTTACAATGCAGGCCTCCTGCAGAGATGCTCCGGACTTTTGTTCGGACAGTTCAGGCGTGAAGCCATGGCGTTCGACCGGGAACATCCTCTTCTTGATATTCTCAGCTACTATACCGATAAAATGGCACCTCATATTCCAGTTGTCGCAGGGCTTTCTTACGGGCACATCGACGATTTTCTGACTGTCCCTGTTGGTGCAGACTGCACACTGCTTGCCGGTGAAGAACAGCTTTCGATCTGCATGGAACCCGCTGTTTCAAGCTCCTGAAAAAAAGGTATTTGATATTTTCCGTGCCGGGTTTCATTACAGCTCTTTATGATCTATTCTGATTTTATTACATTTTTTACATACGCTGCGTCATATTGTTCCATGCTTAGATTCAGATGCCATGTATAATCTCTGGGAGGCCTCCCACAGTAGCGAGCAAACAGAAGTCGCTCAGCAGGAAACCCTCAGCGATACCCTCGATGCGTACAGGGTAGTCCTTTTCAACGACGACGTACACACGTTTGATGAAGTGATTTTTCAGATCATCAAAGCAATTCAGTGCACAAGATCAAAGGCTGAAAAGCATACTTGGGAAGTCCATACCAAAGGGAGTTCCATCGTCTACGCCGGAACACTGCCCGCCTGCCTGAAAGTCAGCTCTATTCTCGAAGAGATCGATCTCAAAACCGAGATCCAGACCGGTTAGCTTATTACGCATCACAGTCATCGTGCCGTTCTTCCCTGCCTTCATATCAACAGCTCATCAATAGCTTCACGATACTTTGCCACTGAGTAATTTCAAGTGACACCACGGTTCACCTCCTCTGCGGTGATGAACCATAGCGATACCGCATTCGCACTTGAAAACAATTATTGCATACAAAATGATAATTATTGTTTGCATTATGTCTACTAAAGTGTGCATATTATACATAACGATACACAAAGAATTACAGGCACAATGAAACAGCTCGATTTTTCAGTCCTCAAAACGCTACGCCAAAAACGGAAAATGACCGCCGAACAGCTCGCCAGCGAAGCAAATGTCACACGCGCAACTATCGCGAAAATCGAAGCCGGATTCGACAACCCCAGAGTACAAACAATAGAGGCGTTAGCCAGCGTGTTTCAACTCAGCGCCGGTGATTTAATCCGATTGGCCGAAGGGGGGCGCATAGAAGAAGCACGAACCGAACCCTACTCTCAAGACGGTTGTTCAGGAACACGCTTCTTTTTCAGAAATCAGGAAATGTACCTCTTGAAAGCCGTCAAAGGCAGCAAAACCATATTCGAACATAATTTGCATGAAGACACTATGGAGACATGCATCGTCCTGTCAGGACAGCTTACGGTTCAGGTGGGAGAACAGTCTTTGCATCTGGCATCAGGTTCGGCTGCAACATTTCATGCAATGCATGAACATAGTTTTTCCATCGGGGAAGATGCGAATTTCTTACTCATCCATACCCGTAACGTATAGAAATGAAAAAAATTTTTTCCAACACCTTATAACAATAAAAACCATGAATATCCTGAATCTCTATTACTCGTCTACGGGAAACACAACACGGGTAGCGAAAGCCATCGAGGAAACCGCCGTTCAGCAAAACCATTCCGTCGACACTGTCAGAATCAAACCGGGGATGGAACCCGGCATCGATGTTCTCGCCTATGATCTTGTTTTTGCAGGATCAGGCGTTTATGAATGGCTGCCTGGAAAACCGGTGATGACCCTTTTCAGTAAGCTGGCCAAACAGTACAGGCTGAATGGTTTGATTCAGCAACCTGCTGAAAGAAGGCGTACCAAACAAGCAGTGGTATACTGCACCTACGGTGGAACCCACACCGGAGCGAACGAAGCCATTCCGACCGTAAAATATATGGGGCAACTTTTCGATCATCTCGGCTTTGAACTCGCAGGAGAATGGTATATCGTCGGGGAGTTCCATGGAGCATATCTGGATTTTTCCAAAAAAGGGAAACTGGGAAATATCACTGGCCGACCCAATGAGTCGGACCTGCAATCAATTGCGGAAATGGTTAAAGGAGCGCTTAACATTAAAGCCGCCTGAACGTGCACTTCCCCCGATCACGCAACCCAGCCTGGTCGGGGGAGACCAGGCTCTGCAGCTCACCGATATATCACCACAACGTCAAACTCCTGCAAAAAGAAGCATCAGATGTACCGCCCCTGCCAGCGAACAGAGCCCGATGAGAAGTAACGAAAACCTTTTCGTGAACCCGTTGTGCTCATGTCTTCTCAAAAGATAGTGCAACCCCGCATGAACAATGAAAAACACATCCATAATTGCCTGAAACGCATAACGCACCCCTCTATCTGGATGGAACATGAGCCAGAAAATCACTACGAGCAGAGGGACATGAAGCAGCACAAACAGCCGATACCCTTTTCGGTCGGCAAGCCCTGAAAGGCCCGGAAACATTTTCCATTCATGACGGTTAACGGCATCGAGTTCATGCGCAATCAGAAACGACAGCCCTGTGTAGAAAACAAGATCTTCTATCAAAAATCACCCCCTTGTTCTGACAAAATCCGTTATGCCAAAAATCGTGTTTTCCCTGAACTCGAACGCCGAACACCTTTTAGGCTGTAACACCACCTGTCAATCTGTTTGAAAAGTACTCCGTAAAAACCGCTTCACTGACTTTTTACGGAACCGGCCGGTTCCGTAAACTACAGCGTTCAGTTTTCCCAAATACACTTTCAAACGATTTCAGGTTGAGCCGGTGCAACCATTTTATAAGCGTCAAAGCTATTGTATTTGTCAATATAGCGTTCGATAACAATACTCTTTCACCTCCGGTTCATCGCTACCCCAAAATTACCGCCGCCTCAACAATACCAGGCATTCTTCCTTTTGCAGGACATGGTCTTGAAGCAAAGTGAAACACCCCTTCGTTATGCGAGTTCAAACCACAAATAATCTCGCTATACAATGCCAATACTTTGAAAAATGATTGTGATGACGTTGTTTTGCCGTAAACCGCAAAAAAGATATAATTCATTTTTTTTATGTTAGTTAAGAGCTTGTTTTTTCTTTCGACAAAACGCTTACTTGCTCGTCAACAAAAAAACACCAGGAGGCCAATCATGGGCGCGACAAATCAGGAAAAAGAGGTACTGCTTTCCCGACTCGTTGAAATCGATGACGAAATCGGCAATCTCGAACGAGAGCTCGATGAGGCAAAAACAATCGAAACAAACCCTGCTGAAAAAGACAAGGCCCACGATGTTATCGAGAAAGAGGTCCTCAACAAGGAAAATGAAAAATTGCGAATCCAGGTTCTTGTCGGTCAGGAACAGACCCGGGAAGATCTTACAAAAGCAAGAGAGCTTGCCAGAAGCAAATCGCTCAAAACCGAAAGTGAGGCGATCCTTCAAAATGCAAAGCTGACGACCCGTGGCGGATGCGGAGGCGGAGTCTGCCTGACAGGTTGCACCACCTGCTATATGTGCGTTAAAGAACAGTTGGTCGGAAACGTCCCGCTGTTGTAAAAAGTCCTTGTTATGGTAGCAGCAACCGAATTCAGAGATAACGACATTCTTGTCCTATCACCTGAATATCGCATCAGACCCAATGCTTATAACTGCATCATCTATCCGTTTGATGCAGAAGATGCGTCGAGTTGGAGAAGTATGCCTGCCGTCGGGGGAGTCGCTTTGACACTTTTTGACGGCAGACGTACCAATCACGAAGTCGCTCAGGAACTCGAATCGCTTTTAGGACTCGAGAACGAAAAGGCAAAAGAACTGCTCGCATTTCTCATCTCACATTCCAACAGCGAAGCCGGCAAGGAGTACCTTTACCATTATATTCCCGGTAACGGACAAAACTCTTTTTCGACATATTCAACCCTGAAGTTTCTTGAAAAACTCAAAGGCAACTCCCTCACTGATATTCCACAAGGAGCGAAACTCGAAGCCCCGCTAACGCTCATTCTCATGCCCACCAACAACTGTGACGTCAGTTGCAGGTATTGTTATGCCGAGAAAATCGGCCCTCTGCCCAACAAAATGCTTCCCCTTGCTAAATGGTTCGAAATCATTGACGAAGCTGCATCTCTTGAAATAGTCGCCCATACCTTCAGTGGGGGTGACCCGCTCATTTACCCTGGAATTGACCTGCTGTTCGAAAGAATGGCACTCTACGGCATGAAATTCCTTTTACCAACCAAGTCTTTTGTATCCAAAGAGCAAGCGTCCCGGTTTCACGATATAGGGATGAAAGAGCTTGTAACGATACAAATAAGCGTCGATGGCACAAGCTCCGTTATCGATGAGCTCGTCGGTTGTCCGGATTACGCAAACCGTGCATTTGCCTCGATAAAAAACCTTGTCGAACAAGGCTTTTACGTCAGAACAAACACGGTTTGCACTCCTCTAAACTACCGTGAGGTACCCGATCTTGTACACAAACTTCACGATTTGGGCGTAAAACGTTCAAGTATAACCAATTATGCAAGATCTTTCTACCGGCATGACGAATCACTGTTTCTCAATGAGAAGCAAATCCGGTGGGTCAATGAACAGGTTTCGCGAATCGGCAGTGATTTGGGATGGGACGATCTTCGGGCAAATGCTGCAATACGTGACTTTTCCGTCCCTGACCGGGAAGAAAAGACAGCCGACTGGAAAGACAGAGCTTACTGTTCAGGCGGTAAATCCTGTATGGTCATTACACCCAACGGCGATGTTGTTTTATGTGAGCAGGTCCCGCAAAGAGCACCTTTTGTTGTCGGTTCACTCCGGGAGCAAACTATCACGGAAGTCTGGAACTCTCCTGAAATCGATGCGTTTGTTCATCCTTCAAAAGAGTTGTTTAAAGGAACCGAGTGTGAAACGTGTGATGAATTCGACGAATGCCATGCGGTATACGGCCGTTGCTTTCGTGATGCTTTTTTCACGTACCAAAACCTCTACACTCCTTCGCCGAACTGCCCAAAAGCACCTCCCGGGTTTCGCATGAGTTGACCGTCAAAGAAAAATCAACTGTCCCGAGCCCGCTTTCATCACTTCGCGGTTCGTCACCATCACGCCTTCGCCCTGTGACCCTTATTTCAACAGGAAATAACCTGGGACACGAAAATTCCGACCCCGACAGAGTCGGGGCCGTGGTCAGTGACACACGAGACAGTTTAGGGAGGACAGCTAAATGGTTGTGGCAGTGATGGTATACTCTCCACCGGTATGGCTGCCTGAACGGGTGGTAT
Source organism: Prosthecochloris marina (assembly GCF_003182595.1). Lineage (NCBI taxonomy): Bacteria > Pseudomonadati > Chlorobiota > Chlorobiia > Chlorobiales > Chlorobiaceae > Prosthecochloris > Prosthecochloris marina. The sequence continues at coordinate 100,057 of NZ_PDNZ01000008.1, read as the reverse complement.
TCGAGAAATCGAGATCCATTTCGATGTTACCCGTGGTAGCTCTGTTCTTCGAGATGCCATTCAGCTTTATGGTAATTGTCGAACCGTTCTGTGCATCGTCACTTACCTTGACATTTGACATCTTGATTTCAGAAGAACCATTCTGCAATTTGTCCGAAGGAGTCGTAACGTCCACTCTTGCATTGCCACTTGTCGAAAAACCTCTGACTGCCCATACATTGTTCAGTCTTACGGTTGTTTTTGTTCCGTCGAGTTCGAGTGAAGCCGTCATCAGGTCATTGGCATCGAGACCATTTCCGCTGGTATTGCCACTCCAGTCTGCATCAAAGCTGTTGCTGCCTTCGTCAATCGCCTCCGCTGTCGGCGCATTGAAGTTCAGGGTAATGCCTGAATAATAGTGCAGGACGATAAATTCTGGCACTCTGACCGAAACATTGGTGGTGCCGCTGGTGCTTGCTGCAAGTGCTGGTGAAGAAAGTGTTGTAAGAAGTACGAGTGCGATGAGGATGCTTTTAATCCGCGTCATGATAATTCTCCTGTTGGTTAACGTTCTACAACAGGAGAGTCAACAGCTGTGCCAGCCAGGAAAGACTGAAAGCAAAAAAACCTAAACCACTATACTATAAAGAGATAAAAGATGAGAAATCTGTTTTCTTCAAAATCAACCACATCGAACAAGGGCGAACAAATAGACCATTAATGCAACACGTGTAGCAAATATGGGCATATTGTCAACCCTATATCAAACATTGCTCACTTACAGCCGAAACCTCCCGATCATGGCGACGCAGCTCTTACACAAGATGCGGTTGGCATGAGAATGCCGGCTACCCGAGAGCTGCCACCACCCCGCCCCCTGCAGAGAGTGTACCCGAAAAACACAGGCCTGATGATTTTTTCGATATTGTATTTCTGCTTGGAGAATTGACGGAAAGAAATGTTACAATTGAAATTCCGGAAATCTCAGCGTCAAGGGCGGGTTTTCTTTAGATGATGATAACCTATTCGTTTTGAATCGGGAGTCTTTACCGATCAGCCAATACCCCCTGATAATCTCCTTGGTTTGTTATATTCAATATCTTATTTACATAGAGACACGGCGGATACCGCCAGAGAACGCAATCATTGAAACACAACATGAGTAATTCGGATACAGCACGAGTAAAGAGTGTGGGTCAATCACCTGAAAAGGTCATGAATAAATTGGTCTCGCTTGCAAAGCGACGGGGGTTCATCTATCCTTCATCGGAGATCTATGGAGGACTTGCCTCCTGTTTCGACTACGGCCCGCTCGGCAGTGAGATGAAGAAGAATATAAAGGATCTCTGGTGGACATCGATGACGAGAAAACACCGGAATATCGTCGGCATCGATGCATCGATCATGATGAACCCGACGGTTTGGGAAGCCTCAGGCCATGTATCGAGCTTCAACGACCCGATGATCGATGACAAAACCACCAAGCGCCGCTATCGCGCGGACCACCTGATCGAAAACCATATCGAAAAACTTCGCCGTGACGGCAGGGAAGATGATGCACACAGGGTAAGCACATACTATGAGCGGGCTTCAGAAACAGACGATCCCAACAAGACTTTCTATGACATCATCATTGCCGAGGAAATCAAGGCTCCGGATACCGGCTCATCAGACTGGACGGAAGTCAGGCAGTTCAACCTCATGTTCCAGTGCAACATGGGTGCACTTGCCGATTCTTCAGGTATCGTCTACTTGAGGCCGGAAACCGCTCAGGGAATTTTTGTGAATTTCCACAACGTCCGCGAATCCAATCGTATGAAGGTGCCTTTCGGTATAGCCCAAATCGGCAAGGCGTTCCGCAACGAGATCGTCAAAGGAAACTTCATTTTCCGCATGGTCGAGTTCGAACAGATGGAAATGCAATACTTCGTAAAACCGGGAACCCAAGGGGAGTCTTTCGAAGCATGGCGCGAGGAACGCTACAACTGGTACATCGAGAAACTGGGTATAGAAAGAGAAAAACTGCACTGGTACAAGCATGACAAGCTCGCTCATTATGCGGACCTTGCTTACGACATCAAGTTCGAGTTTCCCTTCGGCATTGAAGAGATCGAGGGAATTCATTCACGGACCGATTTCGACCTGAAGCAACATCAGGAGTTTTCCGGCAAGAACATGGAATACATCGATCAGACAACTAAAGAACGCTACATCCCCTACGTGGTTGAAACCTCTGCAGGATGCGACAGGCTTTTCCTCGCACTTCTTTGCGACGCCTATACAGAAGACGTTGTTGACGGTGAACAGAGAACCATGCTGAAATTCTCATCGAAAATAGCCCCGGTAAAAGCTGCCGTGCTGCCGTTGATGAAGAAAGGAGAGATGGGTGCAAAAGCAACGCAGCTTTGTGACGAACTTGCTGACAATTTCCTTGTCCAGTATGACGATGCCGGCTCTATCGGCAAACGGTACCGGCGGCAGGATGAGATAGGCACACCGTACTGCTTCACCGTCGATCATGAAACGCTGGAAAACAATACTGTAACCGTGAGGTTCCGTGACTCGGCGCAGCAGGAAAGAGTGAATATCTCGAAAGTAAAAGCATTTCTCGACGAGCAACTTGCTAAATAACTTTTGAAACAATGCGTTACGATGTCGCAATAATCGGTGGTGGGCCTTCAGGAGCCGTTGCCGCCGCCGAACTGGCAAAGGCCGGAATTTCAACGGTTCTTATCGAGCGGAACCTTGACAATGTCAAACCTTGCGGTGGGGCCATTCCTCTCGGACTGATAGAGGAGTTCAACATTCCCTCACCTCTGGTAGAAAAAAAGCTTTCGAAGATGAGCGTCCGTTCTCCCAAAGGAAGAATAATCTCCATGGAAATGCCTAACGGCTACGTGGGTATGGTGCGTCGCGAACGCTTCGACAGCTATCTACGAGACCGGGCCAAACGTTACGGCGCTGAAATCATGGAGGCACTTGTCAAGCAAATCGACCGAAACGGAAAAAGCCATACAATACACCTGTCGAAAGGCCTTGCCCCTTTGGAAGTCTCTTACATTATCGGTGCAGATGGCGCCAACTCCAAAACAGCAGAAGAACTCGGATTCCCCCCGAACGACTTGCAGGTCATTGCCATGCAACAACGCTTCCACTACTGCGATACCCTGAAGCCTTATGAAGAACTGGTAGAAATCTGGTTCGACGGAGACGTGTCTCCTGATTTCTACGGCTGGATTTTCCCGAAAACCGACCATATCGCCATTGGAACCGGCACGGAGTTTCGCAAACATAACCTCAAGCAGTTGCAACATCGTTTTGTGGAGAAACTTGGCATTACAGAAAACCCCTATCTCGACGAGGCCGCAAAGATTCCCATGAAACCGAGAAAATCATTCACACTGGACAATGCCATACTCGTGGGAGACGCTGCAGGGCTGGTAACCCCTGCAAATGGAGAAGGGATATTCTTTGCGATGCGCTCCGGGAAACTCGGAGCACAAGCAATGATTGAAAAAGTACGCAACAACCGGCCTCTGAGTTCATATGAGAAAACCTTCAGAAAACTGTACGCCCCCATCTTTTTTGGACTACAGACACTTCAATCGGTTTATTACAAAAGCGATCGGTTGAGAGAAAGTTTCGTAGCAATCTGTGAGGATAAGGATGTGCAGCAAATCACTTTTGATTCTTATCTCTACAAAAAAATGGTACCTGCCCCTTGGGGCGTTCAGATGAAAATTTTCATGAAAAACATCTATCACTTGATAAAGGGATCTTGAATGCTCCTCTCACTACCGAACTGGCTCATCCATATATCCTCTTCCCTCGAATGGGGAATAGCCGCATTTCTGATGTACCGTTACGGAGAGATGATCGGCCGTAAAGACTTGAAACGTTTAGGACTTTTCATGATTCCACACTGGATAGGAAGCTGGTTCGTGCTTGCCTACCATGTCAGTGGTGATGATATTCCGATACTGCTCGACCTTTCGGAAACCGTCAACCTTCTGGGAAGTATCGCGCTGCTGTACGCATCGATTGGAATTCTCAAAACCATCGAATCCCGAAACATCACCAACATCATGGCAATCTCAGGCATGTTTCTTATTTCGGGAAGACCTCAATCCTACATGGGTGAGGATGTTTTCGATCTCATCCTCCAAATCTCCAGCGTGGTATATATCAGCTTTCTGGTAACCCTGATTCTGATCAAAAAAAAGGATCCCCATATTTTATCGGGTCTCACGATCGCCGGCTTTTGGTTTGTGCTGATATTCATCAGTGTGACGGTATTCTTCATGTACCTCTCTACAGAGGTTCGCGGATTTCCAACGCTGTCACATGATGATCTTCTGCACGGCAGCGCGGAAAGTCTGCTTACCATAAGCAACCTGATGATCGTTCTCGGAATCCATCGCCAGATCAAACGCGTCGAGAAGGGGAACCTGTAAGAGGCATTTCCCTACGGACTGAGAATACCGCGGTACTCTCTGGAATCCTTAAGAATGGCGAGAGCCTTTTTAACGACTGGATCACCCTCGATCATGCTTCTTCGAGCGGCTTCTTCGTCAAAGTGACGCATGATCTCTTGCTCAAGAGCAAGAGCAATCGTTTCCGATTCGTTGGATTTTCCCTTTTCTGCAAGGCGTTCCACCTCGTTATGCAGCGAAGCTATAAGTGTGTCGATCGTTCCTGACGTGTTCTCTTCCGGTTCTTCCTCGATAGCTCTCTTAACTTCTTTCAGCAAAAGTGCAGGCTCGGTTTGATAGACAAATCCTTCATTTTTCAAAAAACTGTCAAAATCCTGCATCAGGAATTTTCTGTCAATACCGGCTTCCGGCAAGCTGTCATTTGAAGCCCTGTACTTGTTCGCATAACGGAACAGCATCCCATCCTTGCGCAGCGATGCCTCGTAATCCCCCAATGTATCAGCCTCCACCTCGATATCGGGAAGAATACCTCCCCCTCCATACACTTTCCGCTTGTTCACGGTATAATAAACCGTTTCATCATTCCCCTTTGTTTCTTCTTTGAGAACATCACGAGAGCCATCCGTCCAGTCATGCTCTTTCTGGATAAGGCGACCCGAAGGAGTATAGTATTTTGCAGTTGTCAGTTTCAGGGCACAATCGAAAGGCAAACGTACCACCGACTGCACAAGCCCTTTCCCGAAAGAACGATCACCGATAACCACACCACGATCAAGTTCCTGAATCGCTCCCGCAACGATCTCCGAAGCGGATGCACTGTTACCATTTATTAAAACAACCAGAGGCAATCCCTTCACAACAGGTTCTTTTGCCGTTCGATAACTTACCTCGCTTTCCAGATCACGCCCCCTTGTAGAAACAACCTGACTTCCTTTGCCGACGAAAAGCCCGGTTACGTCAACCGCCACATCCAAAAGCCCACCCGGGTTGTTACGCAAATCAAGAATCACCGCATTCATGGTACGATTTCCCAATCTGGCAGCAGCATGCATATCATTGATAGCCCGGGTAAGCTCATCCGCGCTTCGGTTACCGAAAGAACTCATTTCGAAATAACCGGTGGTTCCGAAAAGCCCGGCATAGCGTATGCTGTTCACCCTCACTTCCTGACGGACAAGAGTGTAGCGCTTGTTCCTCCTCCGACCGTACCGCTCTACGGACAGAACAACCTTGCTTCCGACAGGCCCCTTGATAAAGTCTTTCACCTCATCGAGCTCTTTTCCTTCAATAAGATGTTTATCGACTTTTACAATCCGGTCACCGACACGCAGCCCGGCCTGCGATGCTGGAGCACCGTCGAAAACCGAAACGATATATACATCACCTGCGATCTCGGAAATTCTGATACCGACCCCCGCATATTGACCCCTGGTCAACTCTCCAAGCTCGAGCGATTCTTCCTTATCAAGAAACACCGTATAAGGATCAAGCGTTTCAAGCATACCGTCAATGCCCGCATACATGAACTCTGCAGGATCGATATCGTCCACATAATTGTCAGATACCCCCCGATAGACATCGCCGAGAAGCTCTATGTTCTTGGCAATGGAAAAATACTCGCGCTCAGAACTGTCCGAAGGTTTGAGACCTGTTCCCGTAAAAGCGAGCAGAATAACGAGAATCGGGATCATCTTTTGCGACATGCCCCTAACGAGGTCGAGTTTCATAAAGAAGATCTTTGAACTTTACAAAAGCAAATCCGATAAATTCAGCGCAAAGCGCTTTCAAGAGCCGTAGCACTATCGGTTTTTTCATCCCTATACTTGATAATCACAGGAGTATAGATAGAAAGACCATGTTCATCGGCAAAGCTACCTTTGATCTTTCTCGAACCTGCAACAACAACAGCCCCTTCGGGAATCGAAAGAGGTGCGTCCTCTGTTTTCCTGATAACACGATCATGAACAATATCGTAAACCGGTGTCGAACCGTTAAGAATAACCCCGGTACCGAGAACCGCCCGCGAACCAACGATCGTACCCTCATAAATGCCACAGTTTCCTCCCACCATAACATCATCCTCAATAACAACCGGTACCGCTCCTACAGGCTCGAGTACACCGCCGACCTGAACCGCAGCGGAGAGATGCACGTTCCGACCAACCTGCGCACAGCTACCGACAAGAGCATGAGAGTCGATCATACTGCCTGCATCGACATACGCGCCGACGTTGACATATGCTGGCGGCATCATAACGACAGAAGGAGCAAGATACGCCCCATCCCTAACGGATGAGCCACCGGGCACAACGCGAACACCATCTTCCTTTCGAAACTGCTTAACGGGATAGGTATCCTTGTCGACAAAAGTCCAGTTACGACCGTCGGGAAACGCTATCGTGCTTTCCTGCAACAATCCCAGCTTCATACCGAGCAAAATCCCCTGCTTTACCCAGGAATTTGCCTGCCAGCAGCCATCTTTTTTCTCAGCAGCCCTTGCCTTGCCTTCATTCAACAGAGATTGGAACTCCATGAAAACATCACGAGCATCGGCATGCTTGCGTAAATCGGGAGCCGTCAGAACGGCCAGGTTTTCTATACTTTTTCGTACTTCTTCAAGTAGCATTGTTCGTTGTTCGTTGTTCGTTGTTCGTTGTTCGTTGTTCGTTGTTCGTTGTTCGTTGTTCGTTGTTCGTTGTTCGTTGTTCGTTGTTCGTTGTTCGTTGTTCGTTGTTCGTTGTTCGTTGTTCGTTGTTCGTAAGCAAACATAGTCTACACACACAGGACCGCTTCAATGCATGAGAATTTTTGTTCAGGGTCAAGAGAGTTCAGAAACCGAAGCGGATATCGGAAATCTGAACAAGACGCAGAAATTGGGCAAAAAGGCCAAGCCTTGAGGTGAGCTTACAGCTCGCTGTACTCTGCGGTTATATCCTTGCTGCTCTTTCGGATATAGAATCGAAAATCGTCACTCCTCAGGCTTTCGTCCGGCTTGACCCTGATAAAAAGCATATGCTGAAGAAACCATTTCATTTCTATGTTGCGATCGACATTTCTCAACGGCTCGGCAACTGTCGGACTCACATGCAGATCAAGTTGCTGGAATTTCATTTTCTGCTGAAGAGCATATTTTCTAAGCCATCTCTCTACCTGATTAATCGTTGTACAGCGAGCCTGTACAACGCCTGAACCTCCACATGCAGGACACTGATCCCCCATGCGCTGCATAAGGCTCGGCCTTATTCTCTCCCGGGTAATCTGCATCAACCCGAAATCGGACATTGGCAGAATGTTCGATTTCGCACGGTCATGGCGCAGCTCGTTTTTCATCGCATCATAAACTTTTTTTGCATTCTTCGGGTCAAGCATATCGATGAAGTCGACAACGATAATACCACCGATATCCCTTAACCTGAGCTGACGGACTATTTCACGCGCTGCTTCGAGGTTTGTTTTCAACGAGTTCTCTTCCTGCTCTTTCTTTGCAGCATAGCGACCACTGTTGACATCGATGACAACCATGGCTTCAGTATGCTCTATAATGATATACCCTCCCGATTTCAGCCATACCTTGCGAGAAAAAATAGACTCGACATCCTTGGCGATACCGTACCCCTCGAACAACGGCAGCTTGCCCTTGTACAGCGTGACATTTTTCTCCATCTCCGGAGCCGCCCACTGAATGTAGTTCAAGGTCTCTTTGTGGATGCTTTGCGAATTGGCAACCAATTCCGTGACATCCGTTGTAAGGGAGTCACGCAGTACGCTGGAAATAATGGTGTCTTCCTTGAAGATGAGCTGCGGAGGCTTTGCATCCTTCAGCTTTTCCTCTATCTGTTCCCATTTAGCCAGCAGTTTTTCGAGATCCTTTTTCAACAGTTCCTCTTCCTGGTGCTCGGCAACTGTCCTGATAATCGCCCCAAAGCCTTCCGGCAGCATCGATCGAACGAGTTTTTTCAGCCTTGCACGCTCTTTACGTGCGACAACACGGCGCGATACCGCTATCTGCCCACCGCCGAAAGGAAGCAGAACCATAAATCGGCCCGCTATGGTGATATCCGATGTAAGACGGGATCCCTTATTGCTGATTGGTTCCTTGATTACCTGGACGAGGATGGAATCGTTAGCTTTGAGCTTGCTCGCAATCATCTGGGTGTATGACTGCCGCCGCCGATCTGGGCCGTTGTTTTTTGTTCGGTTACCACCATTTTTCTGACCGTTGCTCTGAGCGGAAGCTTTGGCACCGTTCCCTTTCGATTCCTTTTGTGCAGGACCCCTTGTCACCCCGTTATCATCCTCTTCACCCCCGCCGTTACCATTCTCATCGTCATCATCATCATCATCCTCGATGAGGGCACGGTAATCATCCGTTGTTGTGCCAACATCAGAAAAGTGCAGAAACCCATCCGACTTCTGACCGATATCGACAAAAGCTGCCTTGAGCCCCTCGACAACCTTGTGCACCCTCCCAAGATATATATCACCTATGCTGCGAAGACTGTCCGGACGCTCGATTATAAGTTCTGCCAAACGGCCCTCTTCGACCAAAGCAACCTGAATCTCGTCACCGGACTTGTTCATCAGCAACTGCTTTTTCACAGTCTTCTTCATTACAAACCCTTACAATCTAAAATGTTATATTATGTTCCCTTGCCCTTCCGTTTTTCCACTACCGGCATCAAACCAAGCGACTACTCAAGTGTTTCGACAAAGCCACGGCACGATCACAACGCTCAACCCGGCATATGAAATGTAACCTCTATTATTTAACATTTTTGTTAAAAGCACAAATTTTCATCACTTTTCTTGACAAGCCTAAAAATTTTCCAGCCTCACTTAAACATCGAAATTTTATTACAACTTGCCACTCTCAACCGGGAAATACGAAGAGACATTTTGGATCGATCACAGCAAGGTCTGCGGCATCGATGAAGCCGGAAGAGGGCCTCTTGCCGGACCGGTTGTCGCGGCGGCGGTTGTTTTTCCGCGTTTTTTCAAACCAACCGGGATTCTCGGGAAATTAAACGATTCGAAACGCCTTACCCCAAAACTTCGCGAATCTCTTGCTGCAGCTGTCCGGGAATCCGCCTTGGACTTCAGCATATCGATGATCGATCACCTTATGATCGACCGCATGAACATCTTCCGCGCAACTATGCTAGCCATGAACAGGGCAGCAGAATCGCTGCAACAGTTACCCGACTTTATGCTGATTGATGGCAACAGGTTTACCCCGACTTTCCCGATTCCATATCAGACGATCGTCAAAGGAGATGCAAAAGTTTTTTCCATTGCCGCTGCATCGGTTTTGGCAAAAACCTCCCGCGACAGGCTCATGAGAGAATATGCCGGCAAATATCCGCTCTACGGCTTTGAAAAACACTATGGATACCCTACAAAAGCGCATGTCACCGCTATTCTGGAGCACGGGCGCTGCCCTCTTCATCGGAAAAGTTTCAAGCTGAAAGAACTTGGAGAAAAATAAACCCAGCCGATCCACATGCCATTTATTCCCCACGATCTTGGGCGCCAAGGAGAAATGACCGCTGTCACCTATCTTCTTGAAAAAGGGTACCGAATCCTCTACAGGAACTACCGCTATCGGCGTAATGAAATAGATATTGTAGCCGCAGATAAACAAACCCTCTGTTTCATAGAAGTGAAAACAAGATCATCGGACACAAAAGGGCACCCGCTCGAAGCAGTTACCCCTGAAAAGCAGAAAGAGATCATAAAAGCTGCTTCGGCATATCTGGCAGCGCTTCCAGCTCCTGAACCCGACTGCAGGTTCGACGTCATTGCCATCATAGCACATTCATTGGCAAACGGCCGAATCAAGAAATTCGAGCTTGAACACATCACCAACGCATTCATGGCGTAACCGCCTCGGCTTCCGGAACAAGACCTCTCCTTCGGGTATCTGCTCCGGACCTGTAAATTGCCAGCCGGTTTCTAGAGGGGTATCGATACAGGGCCCTGCAACCATGGGATATCAGGCTATTTTTGCTATCTTGATAGACATTGAATTTTGAAGATTTGAACACATTTGCACCTCGATAAAACATTATGTCAGATACCCAAAACAAAACCTCACCAGAAACTTATGCAGCAACGAATATCCAAATACTTGACGGCATTGAACACGTACGCAAGCGCCCGGCAATGTACATCGGTGACGTCCATTCACGGGGTCTGCACCATCTCATTTATGAAATCGTCGATAACTCGATCGATGAAACCCTCGCAGGATATAACGACACCATAGAACTTTCACTCAATCCCGACGGTTCGGTTACCGTCTCAGATAATGGAAGAGGTATTCCGGTAGACATTCACCCCCAGAAAAAAAAATCTGCACTCGAACTTGTCATGACCCTTATCGGTGCAGGAGGAAAGTTCGACAAGGGAGCTTACAAAGTTTCCGGAGGATTGCACGGTGTTGGCGCATCTGTTGTCAACGCCCTTTCGGACTGGTGTGAGGTCGAAGTCTACCGTGGCGGGAAGATCTGGTACCAGCGTTATCAGAAGGGGATCCCGCAATGTGATGTGCAGGTTATCGGTGAGACCGACAAATCCGGCACCAAGACAACATTCAAACCCGATTCCGATATTTTCAAAACTACGGAATTCCGCAAGGATGTCGTGATCGACCGTATGAGGGAGCTCGCGTTTCTTAACAATGTGCTGAAAATTATTGTCAAGGATGTTGACGGAACAGAAGATACCTTCCATTTCGAAGGCGGTATCAGAGAGTTCGTCAAGTTTACCGACAATAACAGAATCAGTCTTATCAAGGAGCCTATTTATTTCACGAGCGAAAAGGATTCCACGGTTGTTGAAATAGCGTTGCAGTACAACGATTCGTACCAGGAAAATGTTTTCAGCTATGTCAACAACATCAACACCCATGAGGGTGGCACGCATGTCACCGGGTTTCGCAAGGCACTGACAAGGACATTGAACGCCTATGCACAGAAAAACGACCTGCTGAAAAACCTCAAGCTCTCACTTACCGGAGACGACTTCAAGGAAGGACTGACAGCAATCATCTCGGTCAAGGTAGCCGAGCCGCAGTTTGAAGGACAGACAAAAACCAAACTGGGTAACTCGGAAACCCAGAGCATTGTAGAAAGCATCGTCAATGAACAGCTGTCCGATTATGCCGAAAGCAACCCTTCCATTCTGAAAGCAATTATTGAAAAAGTCAAAAGTGCAGCACTTTCGAGGGATGCGGCACGAAAAGCAAAAGAGCTCACCAGGAGAAAATCAGCACTTGAAAGTTCAGGGCTACCTGGCAAGCTGGCAGACTGTTCGATCAACGACCCCGAACACTGTGAACTGTATATCGTAGAGGGTGACTCTGCAGGAGGCAGCGCCAAACAGGGGAGAGACCGCAGCTTCCAGGCTATACTGCCGCTGAAGGGCAAAATTCTCAATGTTGAAAAAGCACGCTTGCACAAGATGCTGGAAAACGAGGAAATAAAGACAATCATACTCGCCCTCGGCACGAATTTCGGTGAAGATGAATTCGCCGCCGAAAAACTGCGCTACGGCAAGATCATAATCATGACCGATGCCGATGTGGACGGTGCCCATATACGCACACTCCTGCTGACGTTTTTCTTCCGCCATATGCGAGCCCTGATAGAAGCAGGCAAAGTCTACATCGCACAGCCGCCGCTCTATTTGATCAAGTCGGGCAAAGAGCAGAAATATGCATGGGATGATGACGAACGCAACAGTATCATCGAGTCGATGAAGAAAAAACAGAAAGGAGGGAAAACCAATGTCAATATCCAGCGTTACAAAGGTCTTGGAGAAATGAATCCCGAACAGCTGTGGAGCACAACCATGGACCCGGAACACCGGTCACTGCTTCAGGTAAGTGTTGAAAACGCCATGGAAGCGGACCAAATCTTTTCAACCCTTATGGGAGACAAAGTAGATCCGCGCCGTGACTTTATCGAGAAGAACGCCCGCTACGTTCGCAGGTTAGATGTCTGAGATCTTGACATAAATCTCTTTCTGCAGCCCGTTGATCCATTCCTGGAACATTCTGTTTTGCTTCTCGTCGATGGCAAGTTTTTCAAGCCTGGCATAATCGGATGACAAGTTCAGACGATGAGCCGGCTTCTTGTCGTTGAGAAGAAAAATCGCGTAAAACGGGGCTCCGGACTCAGGTTCGACCCTGATAACCTTGCTCATATCACCGATATTGTTCAACGACTTGACAACAGTTTTAAGCTGATCGCGAAGTGCCGTTATAACAAACATGGTCTCGCCGGTTTCGGTATTCCTTATAACCCCTCCATATTTTGCCGATACGGGGTCATCCGAATATTTCCTTGCCATCTCTGCAAAGTCGGCTTTTCCACTTTCGATATCCTTACGAATCTCCTCCAGTCCGGCTTTTGCCGCCGGGGCATCGAGCGTACTCCTATCAAACACGATCAGAATATGCCGGGTATGCACAGCATCCGTTTCTTTATCAAGAAGCTGAATAATATGATAGCCGAATCGCGATTCGACAATCCCGGAAATTTCTCCTTCTTCCAGTCCGAAAGCAACCTCTTCGAAATTCTTTACGAAATCACCACGCCGTGAATAGCCAAGATCACCGCCGAGGTGAGCAGAACCGGGGTCCTGAGAATATTGACGGGCAAGCTGCGCAAAATCACCACCCGCTTTAAGCTGATTTTGTATATCTTCGATGGCGGCAAGAGCATTTTTCCTTGCTTCCCCGGCAACCTTGGGATACATCACGATCTGGGAAACCGAAACAGTTTCAGGAACCAGAGGAAGCCTATCACGATTCGTATTATAAAAATCCTCAACCTCATCGAAAGTAACTGTAACTCCCGACATCTTCGTTCTCCTGAGATTGTTGATCATCTGCTGGTCACGAATATCGTCCTTTATTTCTTTTTCGATGACCGCATAGGATTTCGAGAACGTTGCTTCCATCTCTTCTATGGATTTGAACTTGCTCCTCAAAAACATCATTCTTTCATCGGCACTTTTCTCAATTTCCGACTCATTCACCACTATACTGTCGAGCCTGGCTTTGGTTAGCACGATTTTCCGGCTGACAAGCGTTTCGAGTATACCCGCTTTCAATGAAGGATCATTTTTCGCTTCGGGGTACTGCAAAACCGTCACCATAGCCTGCTCATCGACTTCAGATTGCAAAATCATTTCATTTCCCACAACGGCAACTATCCTGTCGGCAGTCGCTGCATCGGCAACCTCAAAACTACCGACGAACACAATCGCCGCAACTGCAAAACATCTCAAAAAACAGTTTTTCATAATCATTTTGCTTTACCTAAGTTGAGCGTTTCAGCTCAGGTTACTGATACTTTTCTCTTGCTTCTCCAAGCAATGTACTATAATACTGCTTTTGTTTCTGAACAATAAGAAGTTCTTCAATCTCCTCGTAGGCTTGCTCGAAAGTTTTTTTGCTTCCTTTTTTTACCATGTCATGCATTTCCATCACCACAAAAAGTGAATCGTTCACAGCGATGACCGAGGAGTGTTCCCCTGGTGCAAGGCTCAACAGCACCTCTTTCATTCTATCATTTTCAAGATGGAGCTGCTCAAGAGGCATCAAAGAACGCACAGGATGAGTTCGCCGATTTTTCCCGGCATACCCCGGCTCGATGGATTCGATAAGCTGCTGCAAATGCTTTTCATCACCGTCATGCAACCTCAGTGCGTTCTCTATGCGACCTGCAGATTGAAGGGTTGACGCATAGTACCGGGAAACCGCATAAACTGTTTCCGGACAGAGAAATGCACCGGAAAATTCCTGGTAAAATGCACTTACCTCGGCAGAATCGATGGCATAAACACCTTCTTTCTCAGCGTTATCCATTTTTCGATCAACAAACCGCTGAATAACGATGTGACGGGTTGCTTTTTCTATCAGCATTCGAGCATCGGGATCTTTGTCGATCCCTTCTTCGAGTGCCAGCTGATAGAGGGCAGCGATATCTTTCCAGTCCTCTATGTAGATCGCCGAAGCCGTCAGACTGTCTTCAGATGAAGAATAATCGATCGAAGCAAGCAGTTCGCCCCGGCTTAGCTGATGCTTACCTGCACGGGCAACGACATCGGCATCAGGAACACCATCGCATCCAGCCATGAAAAAGAGGAGCACGCCTGTCGCGATATGCAGCTTCATGCCGCTACCCCCCTCTGAGTTTTATCGGGCGTTTCGACTTCAACTGCCACTCAAGCACAACAGGAGCGGCAATAAACAATGAAGAATATGTTCCAACGATTATCCCGAGAAGAATGGCAAACGTAAATCCTCTGATGGCAGGACCTGCAAAGATAAAGAGCACGAGCACAACAAGAAGGGTGGTCCCTGAAGTAATAATAGTCCTGCTGAGCGTCTGATTAAGGCTGTTGTTGAAGATTGTCAGATAATCACCCGACTTGCCTACGCGAATATTCTCACGAATCCTGTCGTAGACAACAACGGTATCGTTGATCGAGTAACCGGCGATCGTAAGAAAAGCGGCGATGATGCTCTGATTGATATCGAGAGGCATGAAATCAAACATCCCCCCAAAAATGCTGAATATTCCAAGCACGATAAAAACGTCATGAAATATGGCGACCACACTTGCTGCGGCAAAGCGGAATTCGAACCGAATCCCTACGTAAAGCAGAATAGCGACAATTGCACCGAGCAAAGCTTTGAGAGCTGCCCATTTCAAGTCAGAGGCGATGCTTGGACCAACGGAATCGATCCTCAACACTTCATGAGGATTGTCCGGAAGGCGATCCCCAAGAGCATTGGATACAAGAGACCTCAATTGGTTGAGGTCTCCATCAAATCCCGTTTGGACAAGAACCGACCGGTCAGCCCCGTAGCGCTTGATTGCGCCATCCACACCGGCTTCTTTCAAAATCGTCCGGACATCGCCAATCTCGACATCATTGTCAAAACGCAGGACGACCTCGGTCCCTCCTCTGAAATCTATACCGTAATTCAAACCCCGGACAAACAATGAAACCACTCCTGCAAGCACAAGGGAAAGAGAGATTACATACGCTACCTTCCTGTACTTCAGAAAATCTATGCTTGTGTTTTTAATCAGGTGCATGCTGTGTCTTCTTAATAAGATATTAACCGAAACTTTTGACTGTCATCACATTTGACTCGATCAGCAGATCAAAAATAACCTTTGTGATAACCAGAGCTGTAAACAAACTTGCAGCCGTTCCTATCATCAGGGTAAGAGCAAATCCCTGTATTGGCCCGATGCCATAAATATAGAGAAGGAATCCAGCGCCAAGGGTTGTAATCTGGGAATCGACAATTGCCGAAAACGCCTTGCTGTAACCTGTATCAACTGCGAGACGGAGATTTTTACCGGCAGCGATTTCCTCCCGGATTCTTTCGAAAATCAACACATTAGCGTCTACAGCCATACCTATGGTCAACACGATACCGGCAATACCGGGCAACGTAAGTGCTGCACTGAACCCAGCCAGTACCGAGAGAACGAACAACACATTTAAAACGAGGGCGATATCGGCAGAAACACCTGCTTTCCGGTAGTAAACGATCATAAAAACCGCAACGATAGACAATCCCCATCCTGCCGACAACAAACCGGAACGGATATAATCCGCGCCGAGAGAGGGTCCGACCGTTCTTTCTTCGATAATTCTTACCGGTGCAGGGAGTGCACCGGCTTTCAGAACGATCTCGAGATCCTGTGCCTCCTCTATGCTGTCAATGCCGTTGATTACCGAACTTCCGCCAGGGATTTTCGATTCGACAACGGGTGCAGAATATACCGCACCGTCGAGAACGATGGCGATCTGGCGGCCGATGTTCGCCCCGGTTATTCTTGCCCATTTCGCCGTACCGTCAGAATTCATCCGCATGGTCACCTCAGGCTGAAGAGCGGAAGCCCCAAAAGTAGCTTTTGCCTCGGTAATAACCCCGCCTGTCAACTCCGGAGTTTTTTTCAGAAGAAACAGATCGTAAAAGGTCTCTCCATCACGTCCCTCGATCGATCTTGCGGAAAGACGGATCTCGGAATCCTTGGGCAGCAATTTCTGAATATCTTCACGCTGAAACAGCCCGGTCAGGTATTCCCGCGAATACTCGGGAGCATATGCCCTTCCGTTCTGCATAAGCACAATGTTCTCATAAAGAGGGTTGCTTATTTTTGCAACCTGATCGCTTTCATTATCGGATTCCCCCAGAGAGGCGTTCCCGTTTTCATTTTTTGCAAGATACTTGTTAATGCGTTCGAACGCTTCAAGCATGCTTTCATTATCCCTGACCAGCTTGAATTCAAGCTTAGCCGTCCCCTTGAGCAGCTTGCGTACCCTTTCTTCATCTGAAACACCGGGCAATGCAACAATAATCCGCCTTGCCCCCTGAGACTGTATAACCGGCTCGGCGACACCGTATTGATCGACGCGGTTTCTTATAATCTCTTTCGCCCGGACAACGGCATCTTCAGCCTCTTTTCTCAACTTGCCGATTATTTCCTCATCGCTGTCACGAACCTCGTAGAAATAACGGCTCATCTTTATATTGCGCTGCTTGAACTCGGCAACCAGCATTTCGATAACCTGTTGGTTACCCTGCTCGGCACGCTTTTTAACTTCGGCGATAATCTCTCGAAACGTGTCATCCTTGTTCCACGCCCTTTCTTCTATAAGATCGATAAGATCCACCTCAAGGACCAGATACATTCCCCCTTCAAGGTCAAGGCCGAGTTTCAGACTTTTTTCAGCTGCTGTTTCGATAGCTTCGCGATTATCACGGGCAAACGAAAGGCTGTCTTCAGAAGCGGTCAGCTGTGAAAGCTGTTTCGAGTACGAGTAATCCTTATACGTCGGCCAGAGAGACCATATGGCAAGAGCCGTCAGGGCAACAATAAGAATAGTTTTGAAACGATTGTTTTTCATACATACATGATGCTTTACGAATATGACATGATCAGTAAATCAAGTTCAGCCAATATATAAAACCAACCCCTGATTAACAATCGCACATCATAGAGTGAAAACAGGTACTCTGATAGGACGAAAAAACCGACAAATTCTCCCGCTTGAACATCATAACGATTGCATGCAGAACAGCCCAACGAAAAGCGGGCGATAAGAGACTCACATAAAACCATTCGACAATGGTTGCAATCGTCACAATCATCATGCGTCAATCATGCCGCCTCCCGCGAAATAGATGTTCGGATTTCACAGATGGCCTCCATGGTGAAGACAGGATAAGAAGGGTCAGACACCTCGAGAAAAGGGGCGTTGAATTGTTGGGGCGGGCGACAGCAGATGATAATCAAGACAAGTACATGAACTATAAACGAATACCTGCTCAAAAAACTAGAGGTTGTCTCAAAAGCACTGCATCACGGCTATCGGTCACCATGCATACCTTTCCGGTAAAAAGTCATGCCGCACTTGATGCGGCATCCATACTGACTTTCCTTGGGAGATGGATCCCCGGGTCAAGCCCGAGGATGACTATAGAAAGACTCATTGCAGGACCAATGAGGTAACCTCCTTGCAGAAAAACCTCAAAAGCAACATCATCCCCAGATATCCTGAGCAATGTTGTTGTACCATCCGCGAGCATAGGTAGCCTCTTCGCTGAGCTGGTCGTCATCGGCGTCCATAGGCGTAAGACCACCGGCACCTTTGATGCTGACAATACCATCGCTGGTAAGCTTGTAGACAGCGGCAACAGAGATACCATAGCCCGGTCCGACAAGACTGTAACAGGTATTGACAAGTGACGGGGGAGCAGGAACCTTACCCTGCATCAGGCGAACAATGCTGGCTGCAGTGACTTTACCTTGGCTGCTTGCCGCAAAACCGGATTTCGGCATAGCACCGGCAATAGCTGCATCACCGATAACATGAATGCCGGGTTGAATCGCGGACTCAAAAGTAATCGGGTTTACAGGACACCAGCCGGATTCATTGGCCAAACCTGCATCGATTGCAATTTTTCCAGCACTTTGAGGAGGAATAACATTGATCACACCGCCTTTTACGGGCCCTGACGCGGTCTGAACAGTCATGGTTGCCGGATCAACCGACAGAACCTTGCCACCGGCCGATCCAGCGCGCCATTCGATGATACCGTCATAGAGCCTTTCCCAACCTTTGGTGAACAGCCCCTGCTTGGAAAACTTTTCCTTGTCATCGAGGATAATAACCTTTGAGTTGGGTTTATTTTTTTTCAAGTAGTTGGCAATGAGACTCGCTCTCTCATAAGGACCTGGGGGGCAACGGAAAGGATTTCCCGGTGCGCAAATAATCACATTCTCCCCGTCCTGCATCTCCTGAAGCTGTTTCGTCAAGAGTTCGGTCTGGGGTCCGGCCTTGTAAGCGTGAGGCATGGAGGAATTAGCCACTTCTTCACTGTAGCCCTCAATCGCATCATACTTGAAATCGATCCCCGGCGAAACAACCAGACGATCATATTTCACTTCATCGCCACTCTTTAGCGTAACGGAATGATTAACCGCATCGATTTCAACCGCTTCATCATGAATAACATCGACGCCATGCTTATTTTGCAGCACCTCAAACGTATGACCGATATCTTTCATCTCCTTCAACCCCCCCATAACCCAATTGCTGAACGGACAGGTATAAAAGGTCATTGCGGGCTCTATAAGCGTTACGGAAATCGACGGGTCGAGCTTCCTGATATACTTTGCGGTCGAAGCACCGCCAAATCCGCCCCCTACAACAACAACATGTTTCTGATTTGCAAAAGCAGGCTTGCTACCACCGAAAAACCCAAGAGTAGAACCGGCTGCCCCTGCAATGAAAAGTTTGTTGAAATCTCTACGAGTAAATTTCTGGCTCATGTTGCTCCCCCTACTTATTTTGAAGAATTTTGTTGACTTAGGCTGCCAAAATATTCGGCAATGAGTTCGATTTCCTCATCACTATAGCCTTTTGCATGACGTCCCATTACCGTAGAGTAACGCTCACCTTTTTTAAATTCCATGAGAGCGGTTTTCAGATATGACGCTGATTTTCCATAAAAGCCTGGCAAAATACCGACACTTTTGCCATCGGTACCATGACATGATGCACAGGAAAGCGCCAAAATTTCACCACGCGGATCAACCTCCACTGATTGAGCTGCCGGTTGCTGTGATGAATCCTGAGTTTCAGATGGCGGCGTATTACACCCCGAGAGTGCCCCTGCAGAAATAAGACCGACAGACAGCCAAGAGGTAATTTTTTTAACCATTGTACTCATCTCCTTGTTATATTATTGATTAGCGGAATAATGGGGCTGAAGTTCATTCTATCGTTTTCTCCGCAGTTCGACAGGGAATCCGCGTGTTCACCTGCCTGAAACTGTTTTTTTCCTGTTTTTTCCTCCCTCACGCCTTTCACCAGAGATAACGTTATTGATTCGCAGTGCTGACTCTATACATGCCGATTGCAAAATCACCTGCTTCTTTTTCTGTCTGTTATGCAATACATTACACGAAGGGGGATTCCTCACGCCTGTCATACGTTATCGCAGCTCATCATATACAGCCGCTTATCAGCTTTAAAGCTTTACTCGCCAACCTGCCGAGTATCATTCGATGTTCAAGACTGTTTGTGAGGAAGCTCATATGGCAATGCACATATACCACACAATATATAACTATATATTTATATAACAATTTTTATTCTGTGTCACAAACAATAATTTACGGCACCATAGTCAGTTACACAGCCGATAACAACATGCCTCCGAAAGAGAAGGATGATTGGAACAGTGCTGCATACGGAGCATGCATATTGAACCATTCCCCATCAACAAAAATGCCGTTAATGACATATAAATAAACAACTTAACAAAAAAGAAATCCTTAAAAGCTCGCCAATAAAGTCAAGGATAGTTTCACGTGAAACGATTTTTTCTATGAGTACGTATGATATTATAGTAGCAGGTGCCGGCCATGCAGGATGCGAAGCAGTTCTTGCAGGAGCCCGAATGGGGCATAAGAGCCTGCTTATCACATCAGATTTTTCAGCAATAGCAAGAATGTCCTGCAATCCGGCAATCGGAGGTGTCGCGAAAGGGCAAATAACAAGAGAAATCGATGCACTTGGAGGCGAAATGGCCAAAGCCATCGATGCCACCGGGATTCAGTACAGAATGCTCAATCGAAGCAAAGGCCCGGCCATGCATTCACCAAGAGCACAGGCCGATCGTACACTCTATTCGATTTATATGCGCAAGGTCATCGAGCAGGAAAATAATATCGATCTCCTACAGGACAGTGTTATCGGCATCGCCACAAAACGAAACAAGTGTACTGGAATCATACTTAGCTCGGGACGCCGTATAGAAGCAAAAACGGTCATCCTCTCCTGCGGGACCTTTCTCAACGGTCTCATACATATAGGGATGAACCATTTTCCGGGTGGACGAACAATTGCCGAACCCCCGGTTCAGGGATTAACGGAATGCCTTTCGGCATTGGGTTTTGAACACGGTCGCCTTAAAACAGGAACTCCCCCGCGTATAGATCGTAGAAGCGTGGACTACTCCAAGGTAACGGTGCAGCCTGGAGACAAAAACCCAGCACCGTTTTCATTCAGCACGAGGGACCTTCATGCAAAAAAGCAGATTGACTGTTACCTTACCGCAACAACAGAAAACACACACCGCATTCTTCAGACAGGATTCGAACGTTCACCACTGTTTTCCGGGAAGGTGCAGGGTGTTGGACCTCGTTATTGTCCTTCTATTGAAGATAAAATTCACCGTTTCAGCGATAAAAACAGCCACCACATCTTCCTCGAACCAGAGGGTTTTGACACAAACGAAATGTATGTCAACGGTTTTTCAACATCGTTGCCCGAAGATATCCAGCTTGAAGGACTACGGTCGATTCCTGGATTGGAACATGTTATTATGATGAGACCTGGCTATGCAATTGAATATGATTATTTTTATCCTTATCAACTTCATCCTACACTTGAAACAAAGCGTATTGAAAACCTCTACTTTGCAGGTCAGATAAACGGAACCTCAGGTTATGAAGAAGCTGCAGCTCAAGGAATTATGGCAGGAATCAATGCCGCTCTGAAGATTCAGCGAAAGGAACCCTTGATACTCAAGCGATCAGAGGCGTACATCGGTGTGCTCGTCGATGACCTCATTACCAAGGAAACAAATGAACCATATCGGATGTTCACCTCTTCTGCTGAACATAGAATAATACTCAGACAAGATAATGCAGACTTGCGACTGATGCCATACGGATATGCATGCGGACTTTTGCCTGAAAAACGGTATCGATCACTCGAAATAAAAAAACATGACATACATTCAGTAAAAGAACTGATTGCTTCGACGAAAGTTCAGGAAAGCGATATCAACAGGCTCTTGACTGCACAGGGAAGCCCGCCTATAAAGGGCAGTGTACGATTAGCGAGTATTCTGAAACGCCCCAAAATATCACTTTCTTCCATATTGACAGCTTCATCGGAAGCTGCAACCAAAGTTCATTCCATAACACAGGATACGGAAGTGCTCGAACAGGTTGAAATCGATTGCAAGTATGAAGGCTACATAAAAAGAGAACGCCTTATGGCCGAAAAAATCGCACGCCTTGACTCGCATCGGATTCCTGAATCATTCAATTACAATGCAATTAAAGGATTATCGAATGAGGGAAAAGAAAAGCTAGCCAAACACAAACCTTCAACTGTAGGGCAAGCATCGAGGATTTTAGGAGTTACACCTGCAGACATTTCTGTCCTTATGGTGAAAATTGGCAGGTAAGGGACCAGATTAAATAATTATCAATACTGTTTCACGTGAAACACTACCGATAGAATTCTTGTTTTATAATGACACGAAACGGATTATGAACAATAACCATGATAACAATGGCAACCTGAACACTCTTCTGTTCGGTAAAGACATTGAAGAACGTATCGTTGGAATTCATCAGCTTGCGGATAACAGAATCAGGCTTTACGTAAGGGATAAAAACGGTGTAAAGAGCCGTGACGAAGAATTTTATCCGTTCTTCTTTTTGTCAGAAGACACTCTATTGGAAGGGTTTACACCAGCGAATAATGAAAAATTTTGGCTCATTAAGCTTCAGGGAGATAATTTTTACAGGTTTTTAGCCATTTTTAAAACTCAACAAAACTACCGAAACGCACTTGATCATATTGCGTCGAAATCAAAGCAATCGTCCCAAGAAGAAAACGATTCAGGTGTTTCGAACAATTTAACCTACAACAAAGGAGACGCTGTAACACAATATCTGCTTCAAACAGGCAAAACTCTGTTCAAGGGGATGATGTTTGAAGATCTTTATCGCATTCAGCTTGACATAGAGACATATTATAAACCGGAAAAAAGCACAAGTACCAAAGTCTCGATTGGCAGCGACCCTATCATAATCATATCACTCTGTGACAACAAAGGATGGGAACAAGTTATCCACACAAAAGAGCAATCTGAAAAAGAATTGCTTCAGGAACTGGTTACGATCATTCAGTTAAAAGATCCTGATGTGATCGAAGGACACAACATTTTCAGTTTTGACCTTTCCTATATCCAGAGAAGGTGCGAAATAAACGGTGTAGAATTCAGAATCGGACGTGACGGTTCGATACCGAGAAGTTTTCCCGCAAGCATCCGCTTTGCTGAACGATCTTTAGATTATCCCTTTTTCGACATCGCCGGCAGGCATGTTATAGACACATTCTTTCTTGTGCAGAACTATGATGTTGCCAAACGTTCCATGCCGAGCTATGGGCTGAAAGCGGCAGCAAAGTATTTCGGTTTCGCTTCCCCTGACAGAACATATGTTGAATACAGCGAAATCGCGAACCTTTGGGACAATAATCCTGAAAGGCTTCTGGATTATGCGCTCGACGATGTACGAGAAACCGAGAAAATTGCGGCACTGCTGTCAGGCAGCAATTTTTACATGACAAGAATGATACCTTATACCTATGCGCAAACGTCGAGACTCGGTCCGGCAGCCAAAATAGAGGCACTGCTGGTTAGAGAATACCTCAAAGAAAAACATTCACTCCCAAAACCGGAAATAGGTCAGCAGCACATGGGAGGATTTACGGAAGTGTTTCTCAAAGGAATTTTGGGCCCTATCGTTTATGCCGACGTTGAATCGCTTTATCCATCAATAATGCTGTCATACAATATCTGCCCGAAAAGCGATGAACGAAAGATATTTCCCAAAATATTGACCGATCTGAAAGACCTTCGTTTTACAGCAAAGAAAAAAGCGAAAGAAGAAAAAGAAAAAGGAAATGAGGCTGCAGCAAACAACTTTGATGCAATGCAATCGTCTTTCAAGATACTGATTAATGCAATGTACGGCTACCTGGGATTCAGTATCGGTATTTTCAACGACTACGAGGAGGCCGATCGAGTTACGACAACAGGGCAGGAAATAGCGCGGAAAATGATAAAAGAGTTTGAGTCACGCGACTGCAAAGTTATTGAAGTCGATACTGATGGTATCCTTTTCGTGCCACCGGCACATATCCGGTCAAAAGAAGATGAGATTAATCTTGTTAATGACGTATCTTCAGTGATGCCAAAGGGTATAACCATCGGTTATGACGGTAGATATAGAAAAATGATTTCATACCTCAAGAAAAATTATGCCCTCCTCGGTTACGATGGGACAATAAAGCTGAAAGGTTCATCACTAATAAGCAGAAGCGGAGAGAAATTCGGACGTGAGTTTGTTCGGAAGGGTTTTGAAAAGCTTCTCGAAGAAGACGTTCAGGGATTACACGACCTTTATGTTTCATATAAAGAAATGATCTTGAACCATAACTGGATGATCGATGATTTTTCACGGACTGAAAGCTTGAAAAACACAATGGAACAATACAAAGTCGATACCGGATCAGGTAAAAGACCGCGTTCCATTACCTATGAGCTTGCATTGAGAAAAAAACTTTCAGTCAACAAAGGGGATCGAATCACCTATTACGTTTCCGGAAGCGGTCTTCAAAGCAGTCACTATGATAAAGGGAAACTGGCTGACGAGTGGAATAGCTCGAAACCGGATGAAAATACACAGTTTTATCTGAAAAGGCTTGATGAATTTTCTCAGAAATTTCTTCCATTCTTCAAACCACAGGATTTCAGTTCAATTTTCTCAACCGATACCTTGTTCTCATTTTCACCAGAAGGGATCGAACTTATCAAGGAAATACGGCATAAAGAGACAGAATCAATTGATGAAAACGATATACCATTTTAAAATAATAGGTTACCTGTTTTCAATCATGATTATAATCTTCTGTTGCTCAAGCACAACGAAGAACTACATTGACTCACTTTGCAAGGAACTTTATGGATTTATTCCATGTATACTTTAAACAAATCGAAAAAAGTTCTCTAACATTTTTACAAAACCCAAGACGAATACACAATGGTTGATAACAAAATTCTTCCTGTTACCGATGATGTCACATGGATAGGGGTTCTGGACCCCGGCCTTGTCACATTCGATATTGTCATGGAAACCAAGTACGGCACGACTTATAATTCATACTTTATCAATGCAGACAAAAAAGCAGTCGTCGAGACTTCGAAAGCCAAGTTTTGGCCGACGTATCTTGATAAGATAAAAAAAGTTACCGACCCTGCAGAGATTGAGTACATCATTGTCGATCATACCGAACCGGATCATTCCGGCAATGTCAAGAACCTGCTTGCAGTTGCGCCCAACGCTACAGTTGTCGGAAGTGCAAACGCAATCAAGTTTCTTCGTGATCTTGTTGGTAATGATTTCAAATCGTTGACCGTCAAGGACGGTGATACCCTGGACCTCGGTAACAAGACACTCCGTTTCATCAACGCCGTAAACCTTCATTGGCCAGATGCGATTTATACCTGGCTCGAAGAAGACAAGGTACTTTTCACCTGCGACTCTTTCGGGTGCCATTACTGCCACGAAGAAATGTACGACGACCTTGCCGGTGATTTTGACGATGCATTCACCTACTACTTCGATGCGATTCTCAGACCGTTCAGCAAATACATGCTACAGGCAATAGAACGCATCTCCGATCTCGATATCAAGGTCATTTGTCCAGGTCATGGACCGATATTGCGTTCAAACTGGAAAAAGTATGTCGATCTTTCCAAAAAGTACGCGCAACGCGCTATCGCACTTCCTAACGAGAAAAATATCCTGATTGCATACGTATCGGCATACGAAAACACCACAATCATAGCCGAAAAAATCGCCGAAGGATTGCGTCCACACTGCGACTTCACCATCGATGTCTGCGATATTGAAAACATGCACTTTGCAAAACTCGAAGAAAAAATTGCGCACAGTGCCGCGATCATTGTCGGTTCACCAACAATTAACCAGAACATCGTTTCACAGATTTACCAGCTCTTTGCCGCCATTAATCCAATCCGTGATCGAGGTAAACTGGCAGCTGCATTCGGCTCTTACGGCTGGAGCGGTGAAAGTATCAAAATCATTGAATCGAATTTCACCAACCTGAAGCTAAAAGTATTCGATCAAAATATCAGAGTAAAATTCAAGCCACATGAAAAAGAGTTCGAAGAGATCAAAACATTTGGAAAAGCTTTTGCCGAAACGTTGATCGAAAAGAACAAACTTGTCTGCAATACCTGAAAAATAGCTGCATAAAGCAAAGAATAGGCTGTCTCATTAGTCCTGCAATTTGTCTTTTATGCAGTGTCATCCCCGGACCTGCCCCGTGAAATCAGAACATTTATTTCACGGGGTGGTGTGACTTCGGGTGGATTTGACACCATATCATCTGTAGCATGACTACTCTCTCCATGTCATCCCCGGGCTTGACCCAAGGATTGATCTTTCGATCAAAGTCAGTATGGATGCCGGATCAAGTCCGGCATGACTTTTCAGGGAAATTGGGCACCGATTCACTGTGATATCCGAACTGCTATTTCAAGGGGTGGCATAGGGCTTTGCGGGTATAGGGTGTTTGCATGGAACACGAGATGTCTTTGGAAGAGGGAGCATCATGTACCGACTGCAGTGGAAAGCTTTTTTGCCAAAAGATCGACATAAGCTCCCTCGATGAGTTGTGACCGATCAATCTCTAATCTCTCCAGAAGCCGATACGCCTCTGTGACCCCGGTCTCGGTCGTTTCGTTTTCTTCCAGAATAACCTCGATTTCAAGAAAATGCCCCAAACCAGAGACATTATCGAGATGTATACGCGTTCGCCCGGTTAAAAACAACAAACGATATTTATGCACACGCCCTGTTTGTCCATAAGACATTGCCAACAAATCTCTCATGACATCAGGCTGGGAAACGGGTAAATGCAGATAAAAAGATTCTTTAGGTCCTTTTTTATCAGCCCTGCGGTAAAAGATCAGCTTGCCTTCTCCTGTTGAAAGCACACGCAGCTTCAACCGACCGGTTTTACACGAAAAAAACGTATCGTCCTGAATTAACTCGAATGGACCTTGATCGGCAAGAGGTGTTACTTTTGGAATAAAAGCGTCGACACTTGGAATGACAGCTTTAATATCGATGTTTCTCGGCATGTTGTGTTTACGGCAAAAATGGCAAAGATTTTACTTCTGACACACAACGGAGATCAGCTAATAAGTTTTGTAATATCATGCCACGTTACAAACAGTGAGAGCATGATAAACAACACGATTCCAGCAAGATTTACGATCTGATGTGTTCTGACACACATCGGTTTGTTCCTCAAGGCTTCAATCAACAATATGAAAAGCTGTCCTCCATCGAGTCCGGGAAAAGGAATCATGTTCATGATGCCGAGGCTCAGGCTGAGAAAACCGGTAAATAGCAGAAGATCCATCCATCCGCCACTGGCAGCTTGTCCGGCAAGTACTGTAATCCCGACAGGCCCTGAAAGATTTTCCACCCCTGTGCTGCCAGAAAAGATATTGATGAAAAGACGAATGGTTTCCGAAATGACGCTCCAGATCGTCTGGATGCTTGCAACAACAGCGTTGGATAACGACATGCTTTCACCGATCATGAAAGCAGGAACAAATAATAAGAACGCAAAGATTACATTGAAGAGGGAACCTGCCGACATGATGAGTGCACGTGAAGTGCGTGAGGCGGCAAAGAGTTTCTTGGCGTGTTCATCCGTTTCACTCGAGAAACTGACAAAACCGCCGAGAGGAAGCAGCCGTAAGGTAAATTCCGTTTCCCGATGTCGAAACAGTGTAGCTACCCGTGGGCTGAACGGAAAACCGACTGAAAATTCGTAGACAGGCACTCCAGCTTTTCGTGCTGCAAGGAAATGGCCGAACTCATGCACCAGCACTACAACAGAAAGGACAAGAACAAAAGAAAATATCGCAATAAACATAACTAATGAAGCATAAATATTTCAGAAACACGGTTCACCGCTACATTTCTTCCCGATGATCGCAATCTCCCATTATCAAGCTTTTTGCAGGACACCGCTATCACTTTGTATAAATCCTCTTATCCACAGCATTATATCATAATACTGCAAGTATAATACAACAATATTTCAGCAAAATATAAAAAACGAACGATCTTTCCAGCTTGAAACATCCAATACTTTACATACTGCTTCTTGGCTGCAAAGAAAAAACGCCATGAACCATTAAAGTAACTGGAGCAGGAGCATGTAGAAGAGGTTATATGCGCTAAACGGATTGCCTACACGGATTATAATCTTCACTACTTGAAGACTATATCTTTTACCATAACCTTTCCTATCGTCTCGTTCAATCTACCGACAATATTTTTTTTCATAAAAGAAAGTTCGTTTCTCCATGAAGGATTCAGAACCCGTACATAAAGAACACCTTTTACGAACTTTTCAACTTCCGTTATCCTTGCAATGGTCTCCCCGACAACAGTATGCCAAACCTTGAGTGCATGGTGCTCTTCATGAGCCCTTTTCATCCCGTAGATGGAATATATGTCATCGACGATATCATCGAATTTTCTTGGAGATCTGGATTTTTTCATGGTACACGAATAATTACGGATCTTCCCCTTGTATCGCTCCTGCTATTTTCCGGATCGAGATGCAATGAATACCATCAAACTCCGGTTTATCAGTTGCTGTAATGATCGATTGTCCGGAACCTTCCAGCAGCAGAAGCACTTTTTCAACTCTATTCCTGTCCAGCTCACTGAAAAGATCGTCGAGCAGGAATAAAGGGCTTTCTCCAGTGACTTCACGAATTAACCGCTGCAAAGCCAACTTAATCGCTATCAGAAACGTCCGTAACTGGCCCTGAGAAGCATATTTTTTAACCTCGACCCCATCGAGTCGAAATACGATATCATCCCTGTGAGGCCCAAGTAAAGTCAGTTTACGATGCAATTCCTGCGAAGCGACCTCTCTGAAGCGATGCATCATGGTCTCAGCGATTTCCTTCTCCTTCATCCCTACAACTTGCCGACTTACAGAAGACCGGTAACCGATTCCCGGTACTTCTCCAAGGCCGAGTTGTTCATAAACCGGGCTACAGCAGGCAAGCAAACGATCCATAAAGTTCAATCGTGCCGATACAATTGACCCGGCAAGAAACGACAGTTTTTCGGTCCATGCTTCGAGATTAGCACCGTTGCCGCATCTTCCGTCCATAGCTGAAAGCAGTGTATTGCGTTGCTGCAACACACGCCGGTATTGCAGCAAATCGTCAAGATAACGCTTGTCGGTTTGGGATAGCGCATTATCTATGAAGCGCCGTCTCTCTTGCGGTGAACCGTTTATTACGGTAAGCTCCATGGGAGAAAACGTTATACATGGAATGCGCCCGATAAGCCCCGAATACTTCTTCAACTCTTCACTATTGATGAAGATCTTCTTGTCCGATGTTTTCGCGTAACTGACTTTAACGGTTATCTCTATGTCCCTTTCATCGGCAAACCTGCTCTGCAACAAAAAATAATCGGCTGTAAACCTCAAACATTCCCTGTCGAGGGATTTGTTGAATCCTTTGGCAAGGGCACAATAGTGAACGGCTTCAAGAATATTTGTCTTACCCGAGCCATTTGGTCCATAGAGCACATTGATCCCATCCGATGGAACAAATGTCAGATCGGAATGTTTTCTGAAATTGACAAGCTTTATTTCTTGTAAACGCAAAGATTGGTCGGGTATGTCAATTATTGATTCTCACGGGCATGACCAAAATAATCAAACGATCATCGTCTTTTTCTTTTTCAGGTTTCAGGATAACAGCGGTTGTAGGGCTGCTCAGCTCGACAACGACGTTGTCTTCATCGAGATGTGCAAGGGCTGCTTCAATGAACTTCGCGTTGAAACCAATGTCTATCGGTTCATTGTCATAGTTGCAGGAGAGATTTTCCTGCGCTGATTCTCCTTCGTTGATGTTTTCAGCCGAAAGTTGTAAAGAAGATGGAGATATGGAGAACCGTATATCGCCAATGCTTGAAAATCTTCCAACTCTCTTGACAGAATCATAGAAAAGGGATCTTTCTACGGTTAGTTTTTTATCATTCTCAAGGGGAATGACCGCCTCGTAATTCGGATACTGCTCGACAATCAGTGCGGCATCGAGAACCAGACCATCCATGGAAAAACGAATGGATTTGTTTACCGAGTCAATAGATATGGTAACGACACCTTCACCGATCAGTTTCTGAAGAACAGATAGTACTCTGGCAGGTATAACGACTTTTTGCTTTTCCTGTTGAGAAACATCACATGATTTTCTGAATCGAACCAGACGATGCCCGTCAGTTGAGACCGCAGTGAGATTGTTGTTCTCTATTTCAAAAAGGACCCCCATCATCGCAGGTCTCATGCCATCGATACTGCAGGCAAAAATTGTTTTGTGTATGAGATTGAGCAAATCTACCGAAGGTAGCACAAATTCAATGTCATAGCTTTTTTCCTGCTTTTCCGCTTTGCTTTCAAACGTGCATGGTATTTTATAGCGTCCTTTATCTGTAGCGATATTGACAATACCCTGTTCGCTCATTTGCTGACGCTCGACTTCGAAACTGACCTCGGTATCGTACATGCTTCTCAGAAAATCGAGAATGGTCCGGGCTTTTACTCCCAGATTTCCCTGATCGGCCGACTCCACATCCGTTGACGCGGTTATGGACATTTCACCATCTGTTGCAAAGAGTGTAAGACTTTGATTTTCAAGTGTCATGTGCAGATTCTCATATCTGGGATCAAGGGCCTTGTTGGGAATTGCCTGCGTCACCTTGTTTACAGCATCCTGGAAATGCTTGATAGAGGTCGAAAATTTCATTGTCTACTCTTTTTATTTATTAAATAATGAAAATTGTTGTTGTTGTTAGGTGTGTGGAATTCTTGATTGTTTTGTAAAAGTATCCATAAGTCTATTTTTTATAGTGCTTTATTTCGTTTATCCTTATGTGGATATCTGTTGATAACATGTTGATAATTCTACCCCTTATAAACATCCACTCGAGCTTTTACTGTTTTATTTTTTCACTGTGTTGATAAGTGCTCCTGCCTCTATTCGGTAATGCACAGATTGTTGACAGGTTATGCACATTGCTGAGCCTTGCCTTGAAAAACTATGGTGCTGGCATGTGCTACGGGGTTGAGCGGGGTCCCTGTCATATTGACATGATCTCAATACGTTTTTTCAGTTCCTCGACCTGACTTCTCATTTCCGCGGAATTCTCCACCTTTTTGTTGATGGTGTTGTAACCATGAATCACCGTTGAATGATCTCGACCTCCGAAATGAAGTCCTATGGTTTTCAAAGATGAGTCGGTAAGTTCCTTGCTGAGGTACATCGCTATCTGTCGCCCGGTTGCAATCTCTTTTTTCTTTGATTTACCTTTCAAATCGTTGGGGGTGATGGAAAAATAGGAGCAAATCGCTTTTTCAATGGTTTCAAGGCTCAACTGCTTGGACTGAATTCTGATAATGTCCTTAAGAGTAGTTTTGGTGAATGAGAGGTCGATTTCCTTGTTAAACAAAGAGTGTGCTGCCAAAAGCTTGACAATACAACCTTCAAGTTCCCTGACATTTTGCGTGACATTGGTTGCTATGAACTCTATGACATTTGCATCGAATGTCACTCCGTTTTGTTCCAGCTTACTTTGAATGATGGCTTTTCTCGTTTCATAGTCAGGTGGCTGGATGTCAGCCGACAACCCCCAGTTAAATCGTGAAATCAGCCGATCTTCAATTCCTCTTATCTCTTTTATAGGTCTATCGGATGAAAGAATGATCTGTTTGTTCGACTGGTGAAGGGTATTGAAAATATGGAAGATTTCCTCCTGGGTTTTTTCCTTGCCGGCAAAGAACTGAATGTCATCGATTATCAGGACGTCGACTTTTCTGTAAAAAGCGGAAAATTCCTGAATATTGCCGTTTTGTATCGCATTGACGAAATCGATGGCAAATTTTTCGCTCGAGACATACAAGACATACTCGGAGATGCTTTTTTCACGGACATGGTTGCCTATTGCTTGAGTCATGTGCGTTTTGCCGAGTCCGACTCCTCCATAAATGACAAGGGGGTTGAAGGCATTTTGTCCGGGGTTTTGGGATACTGATTTTGATGCAGCAAACGCCAGAGAGTTACAGTCACCGCGAATAAGTGTATCGAATGTGTATTTTGGATTAAGATGACTTTCAAACTTCGTCCGGTAGCGTTCCAGAAAATCTCTGTCGGAAGATACTTTGACCGTTGTAGAGCAACCGTTTTCGGTAGGCCCGTTTTTCGGCATATTCTGATGCGGCAGTTCAATGGTGACCGGATTGTTCTGTGACCTGTCCATAACGATTGAATACATCAATCGTCCTTCCGAGCCGAGAATGTCTTTAAGAGCCTGTTTCAGCTGCGTTGAGTAATTTTCTTCAATCCATTCGTAAAAAAACTGGCTTGGAACCTCAATAGTCAGTTCGTTGTCGGAAAAGTGCAGGGGAGAGATAGGGGTGAACCATGTTTTAAAGGCCTGGCTGTTAAGTTTGTCTTTTAGAACATCTAGGCAAGCATCCCATACTTTTTGCGCTGCATTGGCTTGTGTACCATTACCGTGTGATTGCTTATCGAGTAGTACCTTACTTTGTGGGGCTGGCATGAAATCGTAACATTTGAGATGTGGATAAGCTCTTTCATTGACGAATCATCAACATTCATTGTTCATAAATTACATTTTTCGGTGGACAAAAAACAATTCGTGAAAGGAAAAGTTCTTGTTCATAGTGTTATGTTTTTAACAAAGGTTGTCAACAGTTTAAGTTGTTTTTTCGTATTGTCTTATGCTTCTGTGGTTGTTTGGTTGTCAACATCTGTGGATTGTTTTTGCGGGTAGGTTTTTTGCGCCTTTCGTCAGGTAAAGTTTTTTTATCAACAAGTTATCAACATTGTGGGTATCTCCCCTTCAGCGGGGTGTTGACAGCTCTTGTGACTTATCTGAAAAGCGGTTTTACCTGGTTGGATTTCAAAGATGATTATGCTAAATTCAATGCCCTGTATTTTTTGAACGATCTATGAGAACAATGAGGAGCGTTTCATTATGAAAAGAACATTTCAGCCGCATAATAGAAAGAGAAGAAATAAGCATGGTTTTCGCCAGCGCATGGCTACAAAAAACGGCCGTAGGATCATAGCCTCACGCAGAGCGAAAGGGCGCCATTCGCTTAGTGTCAGCAGCGACATGGGATCTCGCAAGAAAGGATAGGATAGAGTATTAACTGTTCCGTGATATCGTGAACTCTGTTCGTGCGCACTCGTTAAAAAAGTACGAGATTCTCAGGGGGAGCTCCTCAGTATCGAAGCTTTTTAGTTCCGCCCGCAGTTACAGAGGAAATTTCATCAAGGTGCTGTTTGCCCCGCTTGAGGTGACTTGGAAGGGACATAGGTCACTACCCAAGGTTCTTTTTATCGTTGGCAGGAAAATAAAGCCCAATGCTGTTGATCGAAACAGGATAAAGCGTTTGATGAAAGAGGCCTACAGGCATGAAAAAGCACTTGCAACCGAATGTGCTGGAAAATATGCCGGGAACGGAGACAGGATACTCTGTGTAGCATTTATGTATATCGGGCGAAAAAAAAACTCGCCATCGTTGGGAAGTTTCAGAAAAGAGATTAGGGCATTGCTTGAAGGCATTAAAAGTATGGCTCAATGTTGAGCTGTCTTGTAATGCCTGAAAGGTTGTTGATTCAGGCAAAAGAGATTTTATAGCAAAAGAGTAATCATGGAACTCAATGCTTTCTGGAAAATTATAAACCAGGTGCCGATTCTTCTGATCAAGTTTTACCGGTTGTACATCTCTCCCCTTTTAGGTCCGTCCTGTCGATTTTATCCTACCTGTTCAAATTATGCGCTTGAAGCGTTCAGGACTCATAATTTCTTTTATGCTCTTTGGCTGACTGTGTGGCGGGTGATACGCTGCAATCCTTTTTCCAAAGGGGGGTATGATCCAGTGCCGCTGTCCGGTGAAAAATTAAAATCTAAAGAAAGAGATAATGGATAAAAATTCTGTAATAGGACTTGTGCTGATAGGTTTGATCATGATTGTCTGGATGCAGTTCATGGCTCCGGAGAAAAAAGCCTTTCAAGACACTGCGGTGAATGATGTTGCCGTGGTTGATGAAGCAGGCGATGACAGTAACGGATCATCATCGGTCATGCAGGATAGCGGGAGCACCGACGCTTTCGGTGAATTTGCCGTAGCGGCTGAAGGTGAGGAAAAAACCATCACTGTTGACAACGAACTTTTCACAGCGGTGTTTTCCTCCCGTGGAGCTACTCTGAAATCAATGGTATTGAAAGACCATCTCAATTCGGACCGGGAACAGTTCGACCTGGTGAAAAATGCCGACAGCGGTGCACTGTCTCTGTTCTTCCAGACCCGTGACGGGAAGAAAATCGATACAAGAGACCTTTATTTTTCTACATCTGATCAGCAAAACGAAGTGGTCTTGACAGGAGATCAGTCTTATGCATTGACTTACAAGCTCGATATCTCGTCCGAAAGAAGCATTATCATTACCTATACGTTTACCGGAGATAACTATGCTATAGGTTACGATGTACAGATGACCGGCTTCGAGGGGCTGCTGCCCGGTAACGAATATCAGCTTGAATGGGATGGTGGGTTGCTGCATTCCGAGAAAAATCATGATGACGAGGTGCAGAACTCTTGGGCGTCGGCCTATATGGGAGGGAGTCTTCTCAAGCTCGATGCCAGCGACTCTTCAAAAAACTATCGTGAAGAGCAGTCCGGTGTGGCTACGTGGATCGCGGTAAGAACGAAATATTTTGTGGCGGCATTGATTCCTTCTTCACCAACAGAAGGAGTGTTTTTGAGCGGAAGCCACAAGGCTGGTGACAAGTTTGAGGATTATACGGCAGCCCTGAAATTCTCGCTTCCGGCAGACGAGAAAACCTACAAAGAATCGCTGGTACTCTATGTTGGACCGATCGATTACAATGTGCTGCATTCTCTGGACGTGAATCTCGAAAAGATCATGGATTTCGGCTGGGACTGGTTGACCAGGCCATTTGCGGAGTACATTATTCTGCCGATCTTCAACCTGCTCAACAAGTTCATCAGCAATTACGGTCTGATCATCGTTATTTTTGCCCTGCTGATCAAACTGGTCACTTACCCGCTGACCATGGCGTCTACCAAGTCAATGAAAAAAATGGCTGCCCTGCAGCCGATGATGAAAGAGTTGCAGGAAAAGTACAAGGACAATCCTGCAAAAATGCAAAGTGAACTGGGCAGGATCTACAAGGAGGCAGGGGTTAATCCGTTAGGAGGATGTCTTCCTGTACTGCTTCAGATGCCGCTGCTTTTTGCAATGTTCTACGTGTTCCGTTCGTCCATAGAACTGCGTCAGCAGCCATTCCTTTGGGCTAAAGATCTTTCATTGCCTGACTCCATTCTGGATTTGGGATTCAGCATTCCGCTTTATGGGGATCATATCGCTTTATTTCCGATTCTCATGGGTGGAGCGGTCTATCTGCAGCAAAAGATTACCCCGACGACAC
The DNA here is from genome assembly GCF_003182595.1 of Prosthecochloris marina. Classification (NCBI taxonomy): domain Bacteria; kingdom Pseudomonadati; phylum Chlorobiota; class Chlorobiia; order Chlorobiales; family Chlorobiaceae; genus Prosthecochloris; species Prosthecochloris marina. Next base: position 64,620 of record NZ_PDNZ01000008.1, on the reverse strand, counting down.
AGACCAATGAGCAGATGAAAATCATGATGTACATTTTCCCGGTCATGATGCTGCTCTTTTTCAACAACCTCCCTGCTGGACTGGGGCTCTACTATCTGATGTTCAACGTGTTCAGTATCATCCAGACATATTATATCAATAAAACATCTTCTACGGATGATCTGCCGGAAATAGCTCCGGCCAAACCGGTTCAAAAGCAGCCGAAAAAGAAAAAAGGCGGCAAAAAACGATGAGCCGTTAATTGGTCGTCCCGGCATCGCATGGTGTCGGGACAGGGAACAAACGTATCTGCAGCAAGATGATACAGCTCTCGACACAATCCCTTGCAGTACTGTCAAGCCCGCGGATATTCTCTGCAATTGTCGTTCTTATCACAGCGCTGTTCATCATCTGTCGCAGAGGTTGGGACGGCGCGGCAATTCTTTCTCTTGTTCTCACTGCCGGCATTGTTTCTGAATCGATGCTTTCAGCGTTGACCGGATCAGTGCTACAGGAGATCGGTTTGTCATGCCCTTACGGTACTGCAGCATATGCCGCGGCAGCGGTCATCGTCTATATTTTTTTCAGCCGGAGCACGGTTGCTGATACGTTGTTCACTGCTCTTTTCCTGCTTTTGAGCGCTCTGCTTGCCGTTTCAGGGATTTTTGCCGGGATGTATTCTCCAGGAGCCGCTGCCGTGGGGATTCTGGTTGGGATTGCCTCTTCAGGGTTGGTGTATACTGCCGTGGTTTCGATGGTGAAATACTATCTCAGTATGGGCAGGTGACACCGGTGTCATCAAGCAGTGACAGGATGTTTGTTGGTCGGAAAAGAGAATTATAACGTAATGTGACATATTTGGTTGCAAGATGGCACAATACTGGGGTATAGACCTTGGGGGAACAAAAATAGAGGGAGTCGTCCTCGATGAAAGCAAGAAGCCTCTTGTCCGTCTGAGGATTCCAACGGAAGCATCCGGAGGGTACCGCCATATACTTTCACGAGTGCAAAAGCTTTTACAGATGATGGCTGATGAATGCGGTTTTACGTTGCCGTCAGTTGTAGGAATAGGTACTCCCGGCCGGATTGACGTGAACACCGGCCTTTTGAAAAATTCCAACACGGTATGTCTTAACGGCAAGCCGGTGCAGGTCGATTTTCAGGAACTGCTCCGGGCAGAGGTGGTGATCGAAAATGATGCGAACTCTTTCGCGCTTGCGGAATCTCTCTTCGGCGCAGGAAGAAAAACAATGCGTCAGGGGACAGGCATCGCTTTCGGAATCATTCTCGGTACCGGTGTGGGTGGAGGAATTGTCTGCGGTGAAACGGTTGTTCACGGAGCGCATGGAATTGCAGGAGAGTGGGGTCATAACGAACTTTTGCCGGATGGAGAATTGTGCTACTGTGGAAGAAAAGGGTGTGTGGAAACCGTATTGTCGGGGCCGGCACTCGAACGGTTCTATACCATACGGTCGGGAGGGATGTGGAAATCCCTCAAAGAGATCGCAGCGACTGCCGAAGCTGATCAGGCCGCCGGGGAGACGATCGAACGTTTGCTGAAAGGGTTCGGTAAAGCGATCGCTCAGGTAATCAATATCCTCGATCCCCATATCATTATTGTCGGTGGCGGTGTGAGCAACGTCGAGGCGCTCTACTCCCCTGTTGCCCGTCGTGAGATAGAAAGACATCTGTTCAACGGTACACTCGATATTCCGGTTGTGCGTCCGCAGCTCGGAGACAGTGCCGGCGTTATCGGAGCGGCCTTGTTAACTGTAGGAACGTGTTGATGAAAGATAAAAGTTTAAAAGAGTTGTATAGAAAAGGAGAAACGATTGAGCTGACAATCTCCGATATAGCGGAAAAGGACCAGTGTTTCGGGAGGCTTGAAAACGGCACCGCGGCTCTTGTAAAGGGAATGCTGGCTGTGGGAGACTGGATTAGCGCAACCATAACCAAAATCAGGCCTACCTATATCGAGGCCGTGCTTGACAGGATTTTGTCACCTTCGGCTGACAGGATCGAGCCCGAATGTCCGGTTTTCGGTGTTTGCGGAGGATGCAAGTGGATGCATGTGAGTTATGACGCTCAGCTCCGCTATAAACAAAAGAAAGTGCATGATGCGCTCGTTCATATCGGTAGTGTGGAGGATATGCCGGTCAACCCGGCTCTGCCTGCTCCTGGTATCACGCATTACCGGAACAAGGTTGAATTTTCCTGTTCCAGCAAGCGGTATCTGATGCCGGAAGAATTGAAAATGGACGTTCTCGAAAAGCCCAAAGATTTTGCGCTTGGATTCCATGCGCCGGGAAATTTTGAAAAGGTTCTCGAGATAGACCGCTGCTACCTTGCCAAGGAGTGTATGAACAGCGCACTTCGGGTTACCAGAGAGTTTGCGCAAGAGTACGGTCTGGAGCCCCATGCGGTAAGGGAACATAAAGGGTTTTTAAGAAACCTTATGCTGCGCTACAGCGAAGAACAGAATGTACTCATGGTCAACCTCGTGACTTCATGGTACGATGCCGGTCTCATGGAAGCGTACCGCGATCGTCTTCTGTCTTCTATGCCGCAACAACCAATGACTGTCGTCAACAATGTCACGTCACGGAAAAATACGGTTGCGGTCGGTGAGAAAGAGTATGTCATTTACGGTGAAGGGGTTGTCCAGGAGCGTCTGGGCGACCTGCACTTCCGGATATCCGCCAACTCTTTTTTCCAGACAAACACAAAACAGGCAGAAACCCTCTATGAGGGTATCATGACTATGGCCGGGTTGAGGGAAGATGATACGGTCTATGATCTTTATTGTGGAACCGGCACCATTACACTCTATCTTGCCGAGCGCTGCCGTCGGGCGGTAGGTCTGGAAATCGTGGAAAGTTCACTGGCAGATGCCGCGGAAAACGCCTCCCGAAACGGCGTTACCAATGCCTCGTTTTATGGCTTGGATCTGAAGGATTTTCATACTGTACTCGGTACGCTGGAGGAGTTCGGGTTACCAAGGGTGATTGTCACGGATCCACCAAGGGCGGGTATGCACCCGAAAGCGTTGAAGACCATGATTCGGCTCCAGCCCGAAACAATCGTCTATGTGAGCTGTAACCCTGCCAACCTTGCACGTGATGCAAAGGAGATCATCGCCTCGGGTTATCGGCTTGAGGAGGTCCAACCGGTCGATATGTTCCCGCATACGAGTCATATCGAGACGCTGGCGTGCTTCAGAAGAACAGTGTAAGGATTGTTGACTCGTTGATTTGTTGAACTGTTGGTCTGAACGCTCTCGGAAAAACCGTCGCGAGAAGTTCCGGGAGCAAGGCGAACGGAGTGCAGGAACCGGAGTGTACAAATAGTACATGAGGATTCCGAGCACCGCTCAATGCAGCTATCGAATCTCTTAGCAGGTTGTTCCGGGAGTGTAAACGGAAGGTAAAGGTCAAAAGTAAAAAGCATTCCTTTCATTCCTCGCAGATGATGTTTACTTTTGCGGCGCTTGTGATCGCTTGCTTTTTGATGGCTTCGACATCGCTTTCTGGATCGCCGGATGCAAGGGCTACGCCCATTCGCCGGTAGGGACGGGCTGATGGCTTGCCGAAAATGCGGATATCTGTCCCCGGCAGGGCAAGAGCTTCTTCCAGACCGCTGAAACGAGGCATGTTTCCCTCCATCTCGGCCAGGATGACCGCGCTGGCCCCGGCACGCATCAGAGAAATCTCCGGTACCGGCAAGCCCAGGATCGCCCTGGCGTGCAGTTCGAACTCCGAAAGGTTCTGGGTCCCGACGAGAGTCACCATGCCGGTATCATGAGGACGCGGGGAAAGTTCCGAGAAATAAAGGCCTTCATCGGAAAGAAAAAACTCTACACCCCAGATACCGGCTCCGCCGAGGGATCGGGTGACCTTTTCAGCCATTTCCTGCGCTTCCATCAAAAGAGTTTCGCTGATACGGCAGGGCTGCCAGCTTTCCTGGTAATCGCCTCTTTCCTGGCGGTGTCCGATAGGCGGGCAGAAGAGCGTCGGACCGTTTTTCTGTGTTACGGTCAGGAGAGTGATTTCGGTATGGAACGGAATGAACGATTCAACGATCACTTCGGCGATATCTCCCCGCTTCGCGCTTTGCGAATAGCTCCATGCATTCTCGATATCCGATGTGCTTCTGATGATTGATTGTCCCTTGCCAGATGAACTCATCAGGGGTTTGACCACTGAGGGCAGACCGATATTTTCTACGGCTGATATCAGTTCTTCCAATGATGCGGCGTAACGGTACCGTGCTGTTCTCAGGCCAAGTTCGGCCGCAGCCAGGTCGCGGATGGCTTTACGGTTCATGGTAAAGTTTGCAGCGCGGGCCGACGGAACCACCTGAATGCCCTGTTTCTCGTAGCAATAGAACCGTTCAGTGCGGATTGCCTCTATCTCGGGCACAACGATATCCGGCTTGTGCTTCGCAACCAGAGCATCGAGAGCGTTGCCGTCGAGCATGTCGATAACCTCCCGTTCATCGGCTACCTGCTGTGCAGGCGCATCGTTGTAACTGTCAACCGCGACAACATGTTGGCCGAGACGTTGTACGGCAATAACAAACTCTTTTCCCAATTCCCCGCTGCCAAGCAGCATGATTTTCTTTGGCGTGGTCATGATAGAGGCTCAAATGAACGGTTTATGCCTTGTAGAGCAAATGTTACGGTTTCCTGAAGGGTATCAATATACAACATGGGCGTCGGGATGAAAACACGGGGAGCATTGTCGCTGCCGCGGGTAAGGAATTATTGGCTTTGCTTGCCTGTTGAGAGAAAAAAAGGAGCAGAGATCATGCAGATAGAACATTCGGTTTTCATCAAGCGTCCGCTTGCGGAGGTTGAGGCATACCTCACCGATATATCCAACGACAGCGAGTGGCAGGAAGATGTCATGGAATCGGCGATCACAACAGAAGGAGGTATAGGTGAAGGAACGGCAGGTTACGAAGTTCGCAGTGTCATGGGGTTCCCGATGCGGACGGAATGGATCGTTACCGGCCACAATCCCGGAAAATCGTACACTTTTGCGAGCAGGGAAAGTATTATCCCTTATGAAGGGACTGTGGAGTTTTCCGCTGAATCCGGAGGCACCAGGGTGGCTTACCGCTTTACCATGAAACCGGAAGGAGTGCTCGGGGTGCTTGATCCGCTGATTGCGTTTGCCTTTACTCCTCGCTTCCGCGAGAACCTTGAAAACCTTCGTGCTCTTCTGGAGAGTCGGGCATGAGAACGGGAGGGACACTATGCAAGCAGGCAGAAAACCGCATGAAAAACTGGAGGACTACCGATACTTTCTCAAAGACAGCATTCGTCAGGAAATCAATTTCACACAAACTGCCCAGAGCCGCAGGCTTCCAGCTCCTCCACTGCAGAAACCCTGTCATGGAGATACGGTCCGAATCGATCTGCCCGAAGGCCTTCGTTCATTACGGTACTGCTGTCGAGTTCCGGTTGGCGAGGCAATCATGGAACGTGAAAGCGTGCGTTTCTACAGCGACGAAGCCCTTACCCTCGAAGAGCTGTCCGCACTGCTCTGGGCGACACAGGGAGTCCGCCATGTGCTGAGCGAAGAGTGCGCCTTGCGAACCGTCCCGTCCGCCGGGGCCCGGCATTCTTTCGAGACATATATTGCTGTAAGCCATGTAGAAGAATTGCCTGCCGGGCTCTATCGCTACCTGCCTTTCGACCATCAGCTGTTGCAGCTTTTTCTCGATGAGAAAATAGACGACAAGGCCTCATGGGCCTGCATGGCACAGCGCTTCGTTGCCGGTGCCGCTGTAACCTTTTTCTGGACAACGATTCCTGCCCGCATGGAGTGGCGTTATGACCTAGCGACCCACAAAGTGATCGCCCTTGACGCCGGGCACGTCTGCCAGAACCTCTACCTCGCCTGCACCGCCCTCGGCGCAGGAACCTGCGCCATAGCCGCCTATGATCAAGCCGAATGCGACCGTCTGCTCGGGGTTGATGGGGAGGAGGAGTTTACAGTGTATATCGCACCGGTAGGGAAGTTATGAAGCCTTCATGAAACTTGGTCTTTTTATTTTCTACAACAGTCAACCAAATGAAGTATTCTGCTGTCTATTCTTATTCCGCAGAATGATTTTTTAGGAAAAAGCAAAAATACAAAAACAACGTTTCTGTGTTTTTTTTCTTGATTGGTCTTGTTTTAATGGCTATTTTTACAAAAATAACGTTTCAGAGAAATAGGGCTGTTGGAGATGGTGCGTTTAAAAGAGGTGGTGACAGTGCAAACGGGATACTCGTTCAGGTCTCGACTCGATACTTCCGAAAAGGGTAATGTTGCGGTTATCCAGATGAAGGATCTTCGTGATGATAACAATACGGTTGATTGCAAGAATCTGGTCAGGATCGATATGGATCGGGTGAAAGAGCACCATTTTGCTCGAAAAGGTGATCTGGTTTTCAGGTCCCGCGGGTTGGTCACGACGTCGGCTGTTCTTCTTGAAGATCCGGGCAGGGCGGTTGTTGCTGCTCCGTTGTTAAGAATAAGGATCAATGATTGCGACATGGTTTTGCCGGAGTATCTGAACTGGTATATAGGCCAGCGAGAAGTGCAGTTATTCCTCGACAGCAGGGCAAAAGGCACGTTTCAGAAAATGATCGGAAAAGAGGCGATAGAAGATCTTGAGGTTTTCTTGCCGGTTCTCGAAAAGCAGAAATGCATTGTTGAGGTGGCTAAGCTGTCAGACCATGAGCAAGCATTGCTCCATGAGATTGCAGAAAAAAAGGATCAGTATATATCAGCAGTACTAATGCAGTTGGCAAAAGGAGAAACATAATGATTGGTATGATCGATCAGAAGAAAATCAATACTGCGGCATGGGCAGCGTGTGATACCTTCAGAGGGGTTGTTGACCCGGCACAATATAAGGATTACATCCTTGTGATGCTTTTTCTGAAATATATTTCCGATGTCTGGGAAGACCACTACGAGGAATACAGGGAATTATATGGGGATGATGATGCACGTATCCTTCGCAAGCTTGAACGAGAGCGTTTCGTTCTTCCTATGGTACAACTGACTGAAAAGAACATTTTGACCGGGGAGGAGACGTTACTGGATGAATTTCCTGCTACATACTACAGCCTTTACGAGCGTAGATCGGCGGCAAATATCGGTGAACTGATCAATATTACTCTCGATCATATCGAGGAACAGAATAAGGCCAAGCTCGAAGGGGTTTTCCGGAATATCGATTTCAACAGCGAAGCCAATCTCGGCAAGACCAAGGACCGTAACCGTCGTCTGAAACAGTTGCTGGAGGATTTCCACAAAGCCGAGCTCGATATGCGTCCCAGCCGTGTTTCTGAAGATGTGATCGGCAACACCTATATCTATTTGATCGAGCGTTTTGCCTCTGATTCAGGTAAAAAAGCTGGAGAGTTTTTTACCCCATTCAAGGTCAGCGAACTTGTCGCGAAGCTTGCGGTTCCGAAACCTGGCGACCGCATTTGTGATCCGGCCTGCGGCTCCGGCGGCTTGTTGATCAAGGCTGCAAAAGAGGTCGGTGATCGTGATTTCGCCCTTTTCGGACAGGAGTCGAACGGAAGCACATGGGCGCTTTGCCGTATGAACATGTTTTTGCACAGTTTCGACAGCGCACGCATTGAATGGTGTGATACGCTGAATAGCCCGCTGCTGGTCGAGAACGATCGCCTGATGAAATTCAACTGCGTCGTGGCCAATCCGCCGTTCTCTCTGGACAAGTGGGGCGCGGAGAATGCCGAATCCGACCAATTCAACCGATTCTGGCGCGGTGTTCCTCCCAAAAGTAAAGCGGATTGGGCGTTTATTACGCACATGGTCGATACTGCTTTGGAAAAGGAAGGAAGAGTTGCGGTTGTCGTGCCACATGGCGTTCTGTTCAGAGGCGCCGCTGAAGGTCGTATCCGCCGGAAAATGATAGAAGAAAACCTGCTCGACGCGGTGATCGGTTTACCCGGCAACCTGTTTCAGACCACCAATATTCCCGTGGCGATTCTGGTGTTCGACCGCTCGCGTGAAAAAGGCGGACCACAGGAGGATTGCAAGGATGTCCTGTTCGTTGATGCAAGCCGGGAGTTTGTCTCCGGGAAAAACCAGAATACCCTCTCCGACGAGCATATCGAGAAAATTATACGGACCTACAGAGAGTGCAAAGATGTCGAAAAATATGCGCATGTCGCTGATGTTGCGGAGATAAAGGAGAATGACTTCAACCTCAATATTCCCCGGTATGTGGACACCTTCGAGGAGGAAGAGGAGATTGATATCGATGCGGTACAGCGGGAAATTGAACTGCTCGAAAAGGAGTTGGTCGAGGTGCGGAAGCAAATGTCGATCAAGCTGAAGGAGATTCAGAGATGAGCAGAAGTAATAAAATCAATGTGTTGAGCACTGAGGTGAGGGTGCAGGCGATTGACAGGGGCGATTACATCTCGCTGACGGATATCGCCAAATACAGAAATGCAGATGATCCGCGATTTATCATTCAAAACTGGATGCGGACACGCTTTACAGTCGAGTTTTTAGGGATATGGGAACAGTTACATAACACTGATTTTAACCGTGTCGAATTCGAGGCGGTTAAAAACGAGTCAGGCCGAAATGCATTTGTGATGACTCCTGCCAAATGGGTAGAAATTACAGGAGCCATTGGTGTTTTCTCTAAAGCTGGGAGGTATGGGGGAACGTATGCTCACAAGGACATTGCTTTTGAATTCGCTTCCTGGGTCTCTGTCGAGTTCAAGCTCTATCTGATCAAGGAGTTCCAGCGGCTCAAGGATTTGGAGCAGCAACAGCTTGGCTGGGACATTCGCCGGAACCTGACCAAAATAAACTACCGCATTCATACCGATGCCATCAGGGAACACCTGATCCCTCAGGAGTTGAGCAGGGAACAGATCAATCTGCTCTATGCTTCCGAAGCGGATCTGCTGAACATGGCGCTCTTCGGTAAAACCGCCAAACAGTGGCGGGATGAAAACCCCCGAGAAAAAGGCAATATCCGCGACTTTGCCGATGTTTCTCAGCTCTTATGCCTTGCGAATCTCGAAAATCTGAACGCGCATTTTATCAGGGAAGGGATGAACCAGCCGGACAGACTCGAAAAGCTCAACCAGATCGCCATTCAGCAGATGCGGCTGCTGGTCGAGGACAGAAGGGTGAAGAAGATGGGTAAGGAGGGCAGCAATGAATAAATATAGGCGTGTTGTCCTCGGAGATATCGCTAAAATTTCATCAGGAGGTACTCCATCAAGATCAAACCCAGAATACTGGGATGGCAATATTCCATGGGTCAAAACAGCACAGATTCAAAATCGTATTATTAATGAAGAGAGTGTTGATGAATGGATAACGGAAGAAGGCTTACATGAGTCGTCAGCTAAAATTATATCAGCCGAGACGATTTTAATGGCTATGTATGGCCAAGGTAAAACTAGAGGGCAAATAGGGATTCTTACTTTTGATGCATCAATAAATCAGGCATGTGCAGCGATAGAGCTAAAGAAAGGCGTTTACAGGGATTATATCTATCAAGCTTTACTCGCCAATTATTCTCGGATAAGAAATATGAGTAATAGCGGAGGGCAAGCGAACCTTAGCGCGACATTGATAAAGGAAATTCCTGTAATGCTGCCTTCATTTGCCGAGCAAAAAGCTATTGCTGATTTGCTGTTTACTTGGGATCAGGCCATAGAGAAAACCGAACGGTTGATTCGGGCGAAGGAAAGGCAGTTAGATGCTTATGCAAGAAATTTATTTGACCGGCGAAATGACGGGAAATATGATGGCTGGAAAGTCGTAGAACTAAAGATGGTCCTTACCGAACACGGTGATAAGAGTATAGGCATCGAAGAAGTTTATTCCGTTTCTGTACATAAAGGGCTGGTTAATCAGGTCGAACATTTGGGACGCTCCTTTTCGGCAGCAAATACAGACAACTATAACCGAGTTCATTTTGGTGATATTGTCTACACAAAGAGCCCAACCGGTGACTTTCCTTTGGGAATAGTGAAGCAAAGTTACGCGGTAAAGGATGTTATTGTTTCGCCACTTTATGGGGTCTTCACGCCAAAGACATTCAACCTTGGCATTGTCCTTGACTTCTATTTCAGTTCTCCAGCGCGGGCACGGAATTACCTGTTTCCAATAGTACAAAAGGGCGCAAAAAACACCATTGCTATAACGAACAAGACATTCTTGAGTAATACTCTCCACCTGCCGGTTGATGAGCAGGCACAAAAGGAGGTTGCTGAATTCGTATCTGCTGCAAGAAAAGAAATCGATCTGCTGAAAAAGCTTGCAGATAAATACAAAACCCAGAAAAGTGGTCTAATGCAGAAGATGCTGACAGGTGAATGGAAGGTGAAACCGGAAATCGTTAATCAATACATGGAGGTATAATTATGGCAAGAGGGAAAAATCAACATGTAGTGAAGCATCCTGACGGATGGGCGGTCAAGGGTGCAGGTAACAGCAGAGCTACGAAAGTGACCAGAACGCAGAGGGAGGCGATTGAGGCAGCTGAAAATATCGCCAGAAACCAGCAGTCGGACACCAAGATTCATGGTCAAAACGGAAGAATCAGGGCCGGTAACAGTTACGGAAACGATTCCTGTCCTCCGAAGGATAAGAAATAAGCGAAGCTAATGGCAAAAAAGCATACTGTATTTGCTATCGTCTATGATTTCGATGGCACTTTAGCTAAAGGGAATATTCAGGAGAATTCCTTTATCCCTGATCTCGGCATCAAAAAGTCTGATTTCTGGAAAGAGGTAAAAAAACTTACCAAGGAACATGAGATGGATGAGATATTGGCATACATGTTCCTGCTTATTGAAAAGGCCAAGAATCATGGAGAAGTGAAATTCGACAGAGACAGTTTGAAAGCACATGGGAGAGATGTCTCCTACTTCGAGGGTGTAGAGGATTACTTTCTCCGCATCAACAAGTATGCTCGTTCAAAACAGATCAAGTTGGGGCATTACATTATTTCGTCCGGAACCAAGGAGATGATAGAAGGGACAACGATTGCCAAATATTTCAAAACGATATATGCTTCCAGCTTCAAATATGATCAGCACAATGTTCCGCAATGGCCGGCAATTGTGCTCAACTATACCACGAAAACCCAGTTTCTTTTCCGCATAAACAAGGGTATTGACAACGCATGGGATAATTCAAAAATCAATACCTATGTGCCTAAAGAAAAAAGGCATGTACCATTCGAGCGAATGATATACATCGGAGATGGGTTGACTGATGTGCCTGCTATGAAGCTGGTCAAAGATCAAGGAGGTACTTCCATTGGGGTTTATGCACCGAAGAGCAGGAAAAAGACTGAGGTTGAAAAGCTGTTAGGCGAGGGGCGGGTCTCATATGTGGCTCCCGCAAACTATTCTGATGGGGCTGAACTGGATCAAATCATTAAAGCAACCCTTGATCAGGTATCAGCAAAAGCGTCCGTTCAGAAGTTTGCGAACAAGATAAGTAGATGAAGTCTCCATGTATGATTTTGCCTGTTTTGTCTGCCCTTTCAGAGCCTTCCGGGGTTAAAAAAAGAACTCAATAGATGAACAACTCTGAATTTCTGATTTATCAGGTATCTGACGGACAGATCAAGATTGATGTCAGGCTGGAGGACGAAACAGTATGGCTGACGCAGGCGCATTTGTGCGATCTTTTCCAGAAGTCCAAAGCGACGATCAGTGAACATATCAAGCACATTTTTGAAGAGGGTGAACTGATCGAAACTTCAGTTGTTCGGAAATTCCGAACAACTGCTTCTGATGGTAAAATCTATGATGTTCAGTACTACAACCTTGATGTTATCATTTCTGTAGGGTACCGGGTGAAGTCGCATCAGGGTACGCAGTTCCGGATTTGGGCTACCCAGCGCCTGAAAGAGTTGGAGAATGATGGGGAGAGGAAATGAGTGATTTTCAGATGAACGAGAAGCATCTGTCGCAAATTCCGGCTTTGCAACTGCTGATCGGGCTCGGCTATGACTATCTGACTCCGGCAGAAGCGCTCCGTGAACGGCAGCAGAGGACGTCCAATGTGCTCCTGGAAAACATTCTGCGTAATAAGCTCAAGGAAATCAACCGTATACGATACAAGGGTGGTGAGTACCTGTTCAGTGAAGAGAATATTCAGTCGGCCATCCAGGAACTCAAGAATATCAAGTACGACGGCCTGCAGAAAACCAATGAGGCGGTGTACGATCTCATTACCCTCGGCACGGCCATGGAGCAGACCATAGAGGGTAACTCGAAAAGTTTCAACCTGAATTATGTAGATTGGCGAAATCCCGAACGGAACGCGTATCACGTGACGGTTGAATACAGCGTCGAGCGTTCCCGAAGCCCGGAAACGGTCCGGCCCGATATCGTTCTTTTCGTCAACGGCATTCCTTTCTCTGTCATCGAGTGCAAATCTCCGCAGATCGAAGTTGATCAGGCAGTATCCCAGTCGATCAGGAACCAGAATGACGATTATATCCCGAAGTTGTTCATCTATAGCCAATTGCTGCTCGCGCTCAACAAGAACAGCGCTATGTTTGCGACAGCAGGAACCGCTGCCAGGTTTTGGAGTGTCTGGAAGGAACCCTTGATGGATAAGGGGGAAAGAGCGCTCGAAAAGCTTCAGGAAATCGTCAACAAGCTGCTGGGTGAAGATGTTGTTGCCAAAATAGCCCGCACTTTTGAAGTCCACCCGGATGCAATACAAAGCACACGACATGTCACGGAACAGGACAAGTCTCTTTATGCCCTTTGCCATCCTGAAAGGCTTCTGGAGTTGGTATGGAAGTTCACCGTTTTTGACGGTGGTTTGAAGAAAATCGCCCGGTATCAACAGTACTTCGTCATCAAGTCCACCCTGAACCGGATCAAACAGTTTACTCATAATGGCTCCCGTAAGGGTGGTGTGATCTGGCATACGCAGGGGTCGGGCAAATCCCTGACCATGGTGATGCTGGCCCGCAATCTGGCCCTCGATCCGGAAATATTGAATCCTCGTATCGTTCTCGTTACCGACCGGGACGATCTGGACAAGCAACTGGGAAATACCTTTACGGCTTGCGGCCTCGAAGCCAACCGGGCAACGTCAGGCAGGAACCTGCTGGAACTTGTGTCCGAAAAGAAGTCATGCATTGTTACGACGCTCATTCACAAGTTCGACAAGGCCTATGCCGTCAACAAGTATCGGGACGAGTCTTCCGATATCTTCGTGCTCGTTGATGAGAGCCACCGTACCCAGTTCGGTTCTTTTGCCGCTCGTATGCGCCAGATGTTTCCCAATGCCAGCTATCTCGGTTTTACCGGTACACCACTCTTGAGAAAAGAGAAAAACAACTTCACCAGATTCGGAGAACTGGTCGAACCTCATTATTCCATTTCACAGGCTGTCGAGGACGGCGCCGTCGTGCCTCTTTTATACGAAGGGCGGCATGTGGAGATGACCCAGAACAGGTCAGCTGTTGACCTATGGTTCGAACGGCATACGCAGGGACTGAGCAAGGAGCAGCAGGCGGATTTAAAACGCAAATACGCACGTGCCGAAACGCTGAACAAGGCTGACCAGGTCATTTACATGAGAGCCTTCGACATCAGTGAACACTATCGGAGTAACTGGCAGGGTACGGGATTCAAGGCCCAGCTTGTTGCCCCCGGCAAAGCTTCCGCACTGCAATACCATAACTGTCTGGAGGATATCGGTATGGTCAGTTCGGCGGTTGTCATTTCGCCTCCGGATATGCGTGAAGGATTTGAGGAGGCCGAAGACGAGCCGACCGACGAGGTTGTAAGATTCTGGCAGAAGATGATGAAGCGTTATGGAAGCGAAGAAGAGTATGCCAAGCAGCTCATCAACCAGTTCAAGCATGGTAGCGATCCGGAAATCCTGATTGTCGTTGACAAACTGTTGACTGGTTTCGATGCCCCGCGAAACGCCGTACTGTATCTGTGCCGCGTTCTCAGGGAGCATACATTATTGCAAGCGATTGCAAGGGTTAACCGGATACATGAAGGCAAGGAGTTCGGCTTTATCGTCGATTACGCAAATGTGCTTGGTGAGCTGGATAGGGCATTGACGCTGTATAGTGCGTTTGAAGGCTTCGACGAGGCCGATCTTGCAGGCACACTGACTTCGATCAACAACGAAATTGAAAAACTGCCTGATCGTTATTCGGATGTATGGGACATTTTCAAAACTGTCAGACATTCCTACGATGAAGAGGACTATGAGCTTTTGCTCGCAGATGACGAACTAAGGGAAGAATTTTATACACGTCTTGCCGAATTTGCTAAAACCCTCGTTATCGCGCTTTCATCCGAAAAGTTTTTGACCGAAACTGATCAAAAAACGCTTTCAAGATACAAGGTGGATCTCAGGAAGTTCCAGTCCCTGAAGGCATCGGTAAAACTCCGTTATGCCGAAGCAATCGATTACCGGGATTACGAGCCGAAGATCAAGAAGTTGCTTGACACTCATATTCAGGCAGATGAGGTTATTCAACTTAACGAACCGGTGAACATCTTCGACGACCATATGTTCAGTCAGGTAAAAGAGGAGCAGGGCGTCTATCACGACAAGAAAACCACAGCCTCAAAAGCCGATACCATCGCTCATGCAACGAAAAGAGCGATTACGGAAAAGATGGATGAAGATCCAGCGTTTTATCAAAAGTTCTCGCGGCTTATCCAGCAGGCAATCGAGGATTTCAGGGCTAAACGGATATCAGACCTGGAGTACCTGCACAAGGTTGTCGATATCCGGAATAAAGTTGTCGGCAAGGTTCATGATGATGTCCCTGAAAACCTTTCCGGGAACGAAGATGCCATGGCGTACTTCGGTGTGCTGAAACCATTGATCGAAAAAGACGATATGAATCCTCAACTCCTCGAGTCAGCTGCGGCTGATACTGCGAAAGTTGTACACGACATTCTGCTCAAACACAGGAAAGTTCATTTCTGGGATGACGAAGATGCTCAGAAACAAGCAATGAACGAGATCGACGATTTCCTCTATGATGAGGTGAAAACAAAAAGAGGTATCGCATTGTCGTTCGATCAAATGGATGAGATCATCTACAAGGTTATGCAGGTTGCCAAACACAGGCGTTAGATGATTGAGGCGGCAGTTCATAACGACAGGCGTTTTTTTGTCTATGGGCGCAAGACAATTGAGTACCGTCTTCTGTATCGTGAGAGAAGAACGATGGAGATAGCTGTTCACCCGGACAGTACGGTCATTGTAAAAGCTCCGATCAACACCACTATCGACTTGATCGAGAGCAAGTTGCGAAAAAGGGCTCGGTGGATACTCAGGCAATTGAGCTATTTCAGGCAGTTCGATCCGAGGACACCTGTTCGCTGTTACGTGAATGGTGAAACCCACCTCTATCTCGGCAGGCAATACCGTTTGAAACTGGCAGAGGGTACTGAAGATTCGGTCAAGCTGATCAGGGGCTGCTTTTATATCACTATGGATTCAACAACGCCGAATTCAGCAAGGAAACTTTTGGACAAGTGGTACCGTAAAAAAGCAGAGTTGCACTTCAGCGAGAGCATGGATCGCTGCTGGAAAAAATTCAGAGAACTTGATATCGAGAGGCCCGACATTTCAATCAGGAGAATGCGAACAAGGTGGGGCAGTCTTTCTGATAATGGAACAGTCACTCTCAATACCGATCTGATCAGAGCGCCGAAAGAGTGCATAGACTACGTTGTGACTCACGAGCTGTGCCATTTGAAACACCCTGACCACAGTCCTGAGTTTTATAAGTTGCTCGAATCCGTAAGCCCTGGCTGGGAAAAGATAAAGCACAAACTTGAGCTGAGTGTGGTGTGAAAATTTGAAAAACAGGGGGAAGTTCATAACTGCGTAAACAAATCAAAAACATCGATCAGACTACGAAGAGGGGGCATATATCTGGTAGGGAGAGCAAAAGGGAGGAAATCACGCTTCGGGTTTTCCTCCGCCTTTCACTTCCTCGAAATCCGCTTCGACGGCATCGGTGACCGGTGTTTCTTCCTGAACGAGTTCACCTTCCCATTCCATGAACTTGTCCAAGTCACGGTTGATCGATGCAAGGACTGCGGTGAGAACGGCGACATCGTCTGCAAACCCGAGGAGCGGGATGAAATCGAAGATTGCGTCGAACGGTGTGACGAAGTAAATGATCGCCGTAAAGGCAAGTATGATTGTTTGCCAGGGGATGACGCTGTACTCTTTGTTGAGCCAGCTTTTCAGCATGCGTAGCAGCGCCTGAAGCTTGTCGGTGATTTCCTGAAACTGCGATGAAGTTTTTTGTGCCGTTGCTTTGTTAAGCGCCGAATCAATGATTTGCTTCACTTTTTCAGGATTGCGCGCGACGTTTTCCGCTTTCTTTTTCGCCCGTTCAAATGCTTTTTCCCTTGCGTTCATCCTCGATCTCCTCTTCCCGCTAATGCTTACTTACTGCCTGCTTTCAATAACTTCTTTTTTTCCTCCTCGGTCAGGGACTCGTACCCTTGGCGGGATATTTTATCCAGAATCGCGTCGATTTCCTCTTCGCTAACCTGCAGGCCGGTTTCTTCCCTCTCTTTTTTATAAAGCTTCGGTCCGCTACGTTCGTCCTTTTTGGGAAAAGTTTTGTCAAGCCAATCGGAGAATGAAAAGCCCTGCTGACGGAACTTGATGTAAGTGAAGCCGACCACCATGCCGCCGAGGTGGGCGAAATGAGCGATATTGCTACCGCTGCCCATATTTGTATTGTTGATGCCCATCAGCAGCTCGATGGCAGCGTACCCTGCTACGAAATACTTTGCCTTGATCGGGAACAGAAAGTAGATAAAGATGTAGCGGTCGGGAAACATCATACCGAATGCGAGCAGGATACCGAAGACCGCCCCGGAGGCGCCAACGGTAGCATATTGACTGCCGATGGTCGTCAGGAGATTGATCAAGGCTGCCCCGATACCGCATATGAAGTAGTAGGCGGTGAACTCTTTCGTTCCCCAGTAGTTTTCTATCTCCGTGCCGAACAGCCAGAGGGCGATCATATTGAATAAAATGTGTGGGATACTACCATGCATGAACATGTAGGATACCAATTGCCAGATCTGAAACGTATACTCTCCTGAAGATGCTATAGGCCATAACGGGCCGAAATACTTCAAAATATTGCCGATGATAGGTGAGAACTCCAGGAAAAATATGGCAACGTTTATGAGGATAATGGTCTTTATTGCCGGGGGCATTACCTGGAACCCACCCGGGCTGTATGGTTGATTATAATTATTCATTCAGTACAAGTTCAACTCTTGGTTTTCATGTTTACTCTTACAAGGGGGTACAGCTGATCCTAATGCAGGCGAATTGTTAATCGTTCAGCGCTGCTATGCCGGGAAGAATTTTTCCTTCCAGGAACTCAAGACTCGCTCCCCCGCCGGTTGATATGTGGGTTATGCCGGATGCAAGTCCTGCTTTCATAACGGCGGCTGCGGAATCGCCTCCTCCCACGATGGAAATGGTGCCTTTCGCGGTTGCGTCGGCAAGTGCCTGTGCGATAGCTATGGTGCCTTTTGCAAATTTCTCGATCTCGAAGACGCCCATCGGTCCGTTCCAGATGACGGTTTTCGCCTGAAGAATCTCCCGTGAATAAGTGTCGATGGTTTGCGGTCCGATGTCCAGTCCCATCATATTGTCGGGAATGCCGTCAATAGGAACGGTGAGGGTTTCGGCATCGGCGGAAAACTCCGTCGCCGCAACAACATCTCCGGGAAGCAGCATCCTGATGTTGTTATCCCGCGCTGTTTGGAGCAAGTGCCCCGCAAGCTCTACCTTGTCTTCTTCAACCAATGATTTTCCGATGTTGTATCCCTGGGCCTTGAAAAAGGTGAAGATCATCGCCCCGCCGATAAGCACCGTATCGACTTTATCGAAAAGGTTTTCAAGCACATCGATTTTTCCTGAAATCTTCGCTCCCCCAAGAATGGCGAGAAACGGACGTTCCGGAGCGTTGAGTGCCTGTCCGAGATATTTCAGCTCTTTTTCGATAAGGTAGCCTGCAACCGATGGTTGGACGTAGTGACAGATTCCTTCGGTCGAGGCATGGGCACGGTGTGCCGTTCCAAACGCATCATTGACATAAATTTCTCCCATCGATGCCAGTTCACGGGCAAATTCAGGTTCGTTTTTTTCTTCTTCAGGATGGAACCTCAGGTTTTCAAGCAGCATGATTTCGCCATCCTGGAGAGCCAGTGCCTGCTGCATGGCTTCGGTACCGATACAGTCTCCGGCCATGACGACCGGGGCGTCGAGCAGTTCGGAAAGTCTTTTAGCTACAGGCGTCAGTGAGAGTTCCGGCACGACCTTGCCTTTTGGGCGGCCTAGATGCGACATGAGTATAAGCCTTCCGCCGGACTCCATTATTGTTTTTATCGATGGAAGTGCTTCTACAATGCGTTTGTCGTTCGTTATGTTTGCTTGATCATCGAGCGGTACATTGAAATCAACGCGCATGAGTACTCTGCGGCCTTTACATGAAATATCAGACAAGGTCTTTTTTTCCATTGTTCCGGGTTTCAATTTGAAGGGTTAAAAGGTTTTTTTGAAATATACATAATGTATGCTGCTGTTTTACAGTAGGTGGCAGGTTCATCTACGACTGGCACGGTACTTTCTTACGTTTTTTGCATGCTCGGCAGCAGTTTTTGCAAAATAGTGACCTCCGTTTCCGGTTGCAACAAAGTAAATGTATTCGGTTTCTGCCGGTTCCAGGACTGCCAGGATTGACAAGGCGCCAGGGCTGCAGATCGGTGCGGGGGGAAGCCCCTTGTATTTATAGGTGTTATAGGGAGAATCGACAGTGAGATCCTTGTAGAGCAGCCTGCCGGGTTTTCTGCCAAGCGCGTACTGCACCGTTGGATCGGCCTGGAGCTTCATATTTTTTTTCAGCCTGTTCAGATAGACTCCTGCAATGAGCGGCTTTTCTTCATCCAATGGCGTTTCGGCCTCGACGATGGATGCCAGGGTGAGTAGCTCCAGTTCATCAAAGCCTCTTTTGGTTGCAAGAGTTCGAAGGCTGTCAGTATAAAATGCTCGGAAACGTCCCACAAGGAAGCGGATAACCTCTTGAGAAGTGCTTGCCCAAGGGAAATTATAGGTTCCGGGGAAATAGTACCCTTCGAATGAACCGGCTTCGATTCCGAGTTCTTCAAGCAGTGCTTTGTCTCTTGAACTGTTCATGAAAGAAAGTGAATCGATATCGAGCTGCGAGGCGATGATTCCTGCGATTCTTTCCTCGCGTAATCCTTCCGGTATGAGTACCCGCTCTTCGTCCTGCGGATGGTGATGCAGATATGAGAGGAGTCCGTAGTTGGAAAGACCCGGTGGGATTGTGTAACGTCCAGGTTTGATCTGGCGGAGTTCAGGGAACAGCCAGGCCGTAATGAGCAGTGGCCTTTCGTTCCGGACAACTTCTTTGTCGGCAATGGTTGCGATGATCGAGCGAAGGCTTGCCCCTCTATGCACTACTATTTTTTCTTGCTGTACTTCTTTTTCGGATGTATTCCAGCCGGGCAGAAAAAAGAATGCAGCAAGAAACAACAAGGAAAGGGTAATAATGCTTGAAATGAAAAAGAAAAAACGGCTTGTGAGTGTGTCACGCATGAAACTGCCCCGAGAGGTTATCTGGAAGAAAGCGGTTGTTGTTCGTTTTTCCATTCATGCTGAAACAGCCTTGTCTCTTCAATGATGCATTTGTAGATTTTTTTCAGTGCTCCGGCTTTCAACTCCGAATCGGCTTGATTGAGCACATTGGTGAGGACCTTTTTTTCTCTTGCGGGCTGAAGCACTTCTTCGCCGATTTGCTGCTTGAGAGAGCTGATATTCTGGGCGCAATTGAGCCTTTCACAGAGCAGGTTTGAGAGTTGGTGGTCGATGGCGTCAATTTTTTTTCGCCACTCTTCTAGCTCCAGCCAGTGATTATCTTTATTGGCGGTACTGTTAGACATAGTGCTTTCGATCTTGAGTGTGAAGACTTGTAACAGGTAAAATAATTAAAATAAGGTGGATCTTTCGGGATTCCTTTTATTCTTTCGTTTTGCTGAAAAGCTCCAGCCAGTGATCCACTTCCTTCTGGGTGAGTCGGATGTTACTGTATTTTTTCCGGTTCATAACGGTTTCATCTTTTCTTTCATGCCTTTTGGTGCCGCACAAATACGTGTCGATGAAATTTTCCGAGAGCATGTACGACGCTCCGTTTGCTGTTGCATGGCGACAGATAAAACGATCGGAAGAAACTATAGTAAACATTTGAGCTTTGCTTCCCAAAGATTTCAGATAATCAACGATCCAGTCATCGGCTGAACAGCCGGACGATGTGAAAACCCTGTTCAGAGCACCGGCATCTCTGAATGCACCACGAGCGTGCCGACCGTCGTAGACTACCGTAACCTTCGCTCTTGTCGACCGCTGGAATCCGAGGAGCATGGTTTCTGCTCTTTCACGTTTTTCCTGCAAAGTGCGTTGTTCTTTTTCTGGAAAAAGCTTGTGCAGCAGGTTATAGCCGTCAACGATATACTCTCGAAAAACAGTTGCCATGACAATCGCTCAAGCTTTGCATTGTATACCCGATAGTTGGGGTAAGCCTTTTCATGCTTTTCGTTTCTGCCTTGGTGCCCCGGGACCCGGAAGCCAACCTCTTATATATATAATAAGAAAAAGTTGTTGCGATAGGACTCACTTTGCAGGAGGGGTTGCGGTAGTACAGGGTTTTCACAATATGTGGTTCAATATTTTTTTCCACACGGCTTTTTTATACATTTAAAGTGGTGGAGAGTGGGAAATATTGGGTGAAAAGGTGTCTGATATGGCGGGTTTTATCGGAAAAGAACAGCATTCCATGGACGAGAAAGGCCGTCTTATGATTCCGGCGAGATTCAGAAGGCGCCTCGAACAAGTTCAGGAGAGCTCGAAAAAAACAGCTTCACCGGCTGCTGTTCTTTACGTTATGAAGGCCATGGATGGTTCATTGGAGCTCTACGAACCTGAAATCTGGGCGGAAAAAGAGAAAAGCCTTTCGGCACTGTCAGATTTCAATCCAGACGAAAGAATGCTGAAAACCCTCATGTATGAAAGTCTCGACAGCGTCGAGATGGATAGGCAGGGCAGGGTTGCCCTTCCGAAAGATTTCATGCAGCATGCAGGTATAACGAAAGAGGTGGTTATTATAGGAGCCAATGTAAAAATGATTCTCTGGTCTCCGGAAAAACTGTCGGCTGTGCTCAGGGAAAACGGTTCAAGATTTCAGGTGCTGGCAGGCAGATATTTTTAGGCTTTATGAGCAAAGAAGCATATCACCGTCCGGTGATGGTGCGTGAAGTGGTGGCACAGCTGGTCAGGCGCGAAGGGATATATGTCGATGGAACTCTTGGTGGCGGAGGGCATTCGCTGGCGATTTTACAGGCGTTGCAGGATAAGGGGTTTGAAAAGCACTCTTTCCTCATAGGAATTGACCAGGATAGCTTCGCAATCGAAGAAACCGAAAAAAAACTGATGTCCTTTCGCGAAAAAACAGCGTTTGTACAGGGAAATTTTCGAGATGTGGTTTCTATCGTAAATGGTGTCAGGGCGCGCCAGCTCGATGGCATGCGGGTTGCAGGAATGTTGTTTGATCTCGGGGTTTCTTCCTTTCAGATAGACACTCCGGAACGGGGATTCAGCTATCTTCGCCGGGGTCCACTTGACATGCGTATGAGACCGCAGGGCGGTCTCTCGGCATCGGATATTGTCAACGGCTTTGATGAGAGGAATCTGGCCGATATTTTTTTCAGGTTCGGCGAGGAGCAAAAGAGTCGAAGAATTGCCCGTGCCATATGTTCATGGCGAAAGGAAAGGGGCGAGATAACGGATACGGAGGAGCTTGCAGCGGTAGTCAGGAACGTCGTCAGGGGTTCCGATCAGCAGGTAAAGTCTCTTGCGAGGGTTTTTCAAGCATTGAGGATCGCAGTGAACGATGAGCTTGGTGCGCTTGAGGATGTATTGAGAGACGGCGTCGGGATGCTTGGGCCGCAGGGTAGAATGGGAGTGATCAGTTACCACTCGCTTGAAGACAGGATGGTTAAACGGTTTTTCAGGAAGATTGCGGCTGACGACTGGGGGCCGAAAGGAGTCGGGCTGAAGGAACCCTTGCGAAGAGCGGAGTTCCGGGTTGTCACGGGTAGGCCGGAAGTCGCGTCGGATGATGAGGTAAGAGAGAACCCCCGGGCGAGAAGTGCGAAACTGAGGGTTGTAGAAAAAAAGGAACAGTCTGGAGGATAAGGTGAAATACAGTGTGGAACAACAGGTTTCTTTTGAGCATGTTCTTTCCATGATGAAGGGAGCTTTGCTGAAGCTGCGCCCACGGTCTTCGGCTTTCATAGATATACGGGAGAAATATGGCTTGCTCCGCAAAAATGCTCATAAGTGGTCTTCATGGCATCGAGCAAAAACCGCCCCGGGCATAAAGCGTCCGGCTCGAAAGCATTTCAATTTTGGTTCTATTCTTCGCTTGCGTACCTTTGCTTTCATTATTGCGGGAACCGTGCTTCTGGTTGTCTATATCAATAATCTTCTGACCATAAATTCTCTGTCGAGGGAAAATGAACGCCTGCGTGAACGTATTGGGGTCAACAAGAGCATCAATGCGGCCTTCGAGCTTGAATTACAGGAGCTTGCAGCCATTCACAACATTTCTGAAAAAGCGGAAAAGATGGGGCTGAGAGCCAGAATGACTCCTGCGGTGAACATTGGGACGAAATGATGGGAGGCGGAATGGTACTATGAACAGACTAGATGATGCTGGTCGGTCCGGCAGTGCATCGGGCAAAGAGTTTGGATGGCGTCTCGGGATGGTTGCCTTCCTGTTTGCTTTGCTGGCGGGATTCATTGTTGTCAGACTGTTGAGTGTTCAGGTGGTCGACGTTCAGAAATACAAAACCATGGCTACCAGACAGCATGAGCGGGAGGTCGTCGAGCAGGCGAAAAGAGGACGGATTATCGACCGTTCGGGAAGACTGCTTGCTGAAAGTGTTCAAAAGGTTTCTTTCAAGGCAGACCCCTATCTTGTCCGGAACACACCTGTCAGGATAAATGGAAAGAAGGATACGGTGAACAATGTTTCAGAGGTTGCTTCGATCTTTGCGAGTCATTTCGGCAAAAGTAAAAGTTACTATGCCAGGAAGCTTCGTAAAAAGAGCCGTTTTGTCTGGATGGAACGATCGGTGCCGATCGCAAAAGCCGAAAAACTCATGGAGGCGAAAATCCCTGGAGTGGGTTACGAAAAGGAGCAGCATCGTTACTACCTCAACATCGCCTCACAGGTTATCGGGCTGACCGACAGGGATAACCGGGGGATCAGCGGTCTCGAAAAGAGGTTTCATGATGAGCTGAAAGGGCAGGACGGCATAAAGGTTTTTCAAAGATCCGCTATCGGGGAACGGTTTCTGGCTGCAGGGGAAGAACAGATCGATGCGCATGAAGGGTTGAGTATTCAATTGACAATTGATGCCGACATACAGGCTATTGTTGAAGACGAGCTGCGCAACGCGGCGATCCGGCATAAAGCGAAAGCTGCAATAGGGGTTGTCATGGATGTTGAAACGGGAGAAATACTTGCCATGGCCAATTATCCTGTGTTCAATATGAACAACCGGCGTAACTATCGTCCTGAAAAAGCAAGAAACAGGGCCATAACCGATGCTTTCGAGCCGGGATCGACGGTTAAAATCGTTATGGCTGCCGCAGCCACTGAAATACTCCACCGGACGGCGAACGATACGCTCGATGCTCACAATGGTTCCTATGTGGTGCAGCGGCGCGTCATACGAGATCACGAAAAGTTCGAGCGCATGACTTTTCGTGAAGCAATGGTGCATTCGAGCAATGTCATTGCGGCAAAAACTGCGATGGAACTCGGGCAGGAAACCTTTTACGATTATGTCAAGCGTTTCGGCTTCGGTGAAAGGACCGGGCTTGATCTCATAGGGGAGGTAAAAGGTCTTCTGAGAAAACCCCAGGATTGGGATAAAACGACCCTGCCCTGGATGGGTTATGGCTATGGCTTTACGGCAACGCCTCTTCAGGTTCTGCAATCATATGCAGCGATTGCCAATGGCGGAGTCGCGATGCGGCCCTTTGTTGTTAACCGGATGCTGGATGCTCAGGGAAGCGTTGTGCATGAGACCCGTCCGGCGAAAGGGGGCAGGGTCGTCAAACAGGAAACTGCACGCTATCTGATCGATGAGTACCTTGAGCCGATTGTTGCCGAAGGGACCGGTATGGCTGCCGCTATTCCCGGTGTATCGGTTGCCGGTAAAACCGGAACGGCTCAAAAACTGAAAAACGGATCGTATCATAAAGGCGGATATGTTGCATCGTTTGTCGGAATGTTTCCGGCCGATAAACCCAAGGTCGCTGCAATTGTTGTGGTCGATGAGCCGAAGCCGGAGTATTACGCGAGCATGGTCGCCGCGCCGGTTTTTTCACGTATAGGGAAAAGGATGATTGCCGTATCGGAACCGCTCAAGAAAAAACTCGCAATGACATCGCCAGCTGAGGAGGTTCTTGATTCCCTTGAGGCGGTTGCAGTCCCGAAGCTCGTCGGATTGCAAGGGCGGGACGCAAGAAAGCTTTTGGAGTGGACGGAGCTCGTTATGGAATACGATGGGCGTTTGAAGGATATTGTTATCGGGCAGCAGGTTGCCCCCGGAACCATGGTCGTTCCAGGATCCGCGGTTCGGGTTACCCTTGGAGCATGGGGAGAAGAGCAAGCGTACAATCAGACGGGAATGCAGTGAAGGAATGGAGCGGATAAAGCTGTATATGTTGCTGGAACGGCTGGAAGTGCTGACCGTTACAGGTGGTTGTGAGTCCGAGATGGAGATTCAACAGATCACTTCGGATTCACGAGAGATCGTGAAAGGAGGCCTGTTCATTGCCGTAAGAGGGTTCGAAACGGACGGTCATCGCTTTATAGAAGATGCTGTTGGTAAAGGGGCGGTGATTGTGGTTTGCCAAGAGCTGCCGGGCACAATACATGAAGCGGTCTGTTATGTTGTCGTGCGGGATTCCAGGCGTTCCATGGCGCAGCTCGCAAAACGGTTTTACCATGATGTCGCCGACACGCTGCATATTATCGGGGTTACGGGAACCAACGGTAAAACCACAACCGCGCGCCTTATGGTGGCAATGATGAACGACTGTGGGATTCGGACGGGATATATTGGTACAGGTCTGGCGCTTGTAGGAGAGGAAACTGTTCTGCTAGGGAAAACAACTCCCGAAGCGGAAGTGCTCCACCGGCTTTTTTCTATGATGGCCGAACGGGGATGCAAGGCGGTGGTTATGGAAGTTTCCTCTCATGCGCTGGTTCTGCAGAGGACTCATGGTATTGGGTTTACAGGGGCGGTTTTCACCAACCTGACACAGGATCATCTTGATTTTCATCATACGATGGAGCGGTATGCCGAGGCGAAACAACTGTTGATGGATGCCGTCGATCCAGAAGGCTTTGTCGTTGTCAATGCAGATGATCCGTGGGCTGCGTTCATGGTGAAAAAACGTGGAAATGCCGATTTGTATTGCTGCACGGTTGGCCACAAGCAGTTTGCCTGTCGGGAGGGCATGGATATTCGTGCTCGTATCATCAAGGCGGAAATGCAGCGAACAGAGGTGGAAATCGAGGCAGGGGGTCGAAAGTATGAGTGCGGTTTCAGGTTGCCGGGACTTTATAATGTCATGAATCTGCTTGAAGTGTTTGCTGCCGGTATTGCGATGGGGTTGCAGCCCGAGCCGGTCATTGATTGTCTTGCGACGGCTTCCCCGGTAGAGGGGAGGATGGAAATAATCAGTGGTGCAACCGGAGAATTTTCTGCTGTTGTCGATTATGCGCATACGCCGGATGCACTGGTTAAGGTAATCGAAACATTGAACGAGCTCAAGCCTCCTGATAGGGCGCTCATCGTGGTCTTTGGATGCGGGGGGAACCGCGATCGGGACAAACGCCCGAAAATGGGTTCGGCTGCTGCGAAAGGGGCCGACAGGGTTATCATTACTTCGGATAATCCGAGGGATGAGGATCCTGACGATATTATGGATGATATCGCAGAAGGGGTATCTTCTGCAAGTTTCCATCGGTTCGGGAGCCGGGCCGAGGCAATCCGTTGCGGCGTCAATCTCATGAAAAAAGGGGATATTCTGCTTGTTGCAGGGAAAGGGCATGAAAATTATCAGGAGGTTGCAGGTGTTCGCAGGCATTTTTCCGATCGGGAAACTATAACAGCAGCGCTGGTTGCAAGAAATGCATAGAGGAAAATCAGAAAAAGGGGCTGAGCCGGGAATATGACAGTTTGTTTGGAGAAAAAGGATTTTGAAGCTGTCGGGGTAGTTGCCGGGTTTACCCGGGATGATCCTGTTATGTTTGCCGAGCCGCTGGTTGTGATAGACTCTCGAAAAGTAACGGGAGGTGAACTGTTTTTTGCTCTGAAAGGAGAGAAAACAGATGGTCATCGCTACGTTCACCAGGCTTTTGAACGGGGTGCGGCTTGTGCTGTTGTCAACAGAGAGTGGTATGATGAGCTGGGTGCAGCAGAGAAAGAGCCAGGGTTCGGCTATGTTGTGGTAACCGATACCGTGGATGCGATGCAACAGCTTGCAAGGCTCTACAGATCGAAGTTCGATATTCCGGTGATCGGAATTGGCGGGAGCAACGGAAAAACAACGACCAAGGAGATGACGGCGTCGGTGCTCCGGAGCCGCTACAAGGTTCATATGAGCGAGGGTAATCTCAATAATCATCTTGGTGTGCCGCTTACGCTTTTCGGGCTCCGCAGAGAACACGAAATGGCTGTTGTTGAAATGGGTATAAACCACCCTGGAGAAATGGAGTTGCTTACAGCGATTGCCAGGCCGACTCATGGGTTGTTGACCAATATCGGTCATGAGCATCTTGAATTTTTACAGGATCTGGATGGGGTCGCTTATGCGGAAACAGCTTTGTACAGATATCTGCAAAAGCATCATGGTGTTGCTTTCGTGAACCGCGAAGACGAGTGGCTCGATAAGGCTGCGGCTGGACTGCCCGGTACCGTTTCTTACGGTAACAGGCTCGATGCCAATGGTGTATGGGCGGAAGATATCAGGATGGATGCTGCCGGGAAGGCATTGTTTACGCTGTGTTGCCCTGCAGGAACTGTTTCCGTTACCCTGCACTTCGCTGGTCGCCACAACGTTTCCAATGCAGTGGCTGCTGCTGCGGTAGGGTTGTTTTTCGGTTTGAATCCGAAACAAATCGCAGTTGGCCTCGAAGGCCTCCGGCCTCAAAAAGGATGGAAGCGGCTCGAGTTTCAGAACGCCGGTGGGATCACTGTCGTGAATGATACCTATAACGCCAATCCGGATTCGATGCGTCAGGCGCTCGATTTGTTGTGTGAGCTGCCGACTTCAGGAAAACGGGTTGCGGTCATAGGGGATATGTTTGAGCTGGGGGAGTCCAGCGCTCTGGAACATCGGGCAATCGGGCGTTATGTTGCAGGGCTTCAGCGGATCGATTCGCTCTACACATTCGGTGAGCAGGCAGCGCTTTGCTGTGCAGAAGCCGGGGCAAAATGCTCCGGGCATTTTACGGATGAAGAGAAGCTTCGGGAGGTGTTGAGCTCCTCGCTCGATCCGGGGGACGTTCTCCTGCTGAAGGCTTCACGGGGAATGAGGCTGGAACGATTCGCTGAAGGTCTCATGGCATCGGACTGATCAACAAATCGGATTTCTTTTTTTATGCTTTACTATTTGCTGCAATATATCAATGAGGTTTTCGACCCTCCGGGTTTCGGCGTTATAGAATATATTACGTTCAGGGCGAGTGCTGCCGCTATTACGTCTCTTTTGATTACCATTCTTGCCGGTCCGAAGCTGATCGGGTATCTCAAGTCCAAATATATCGAACCGGTCAAGGAGGAGGCGCCGGCTGAACACCGCAAGAAGAAGAAGGAGCTGCCGACAATGGGGGGGACACTGATTATATTTTCAGTGCTTGTTTCCGGCATGCTCTGGGCAAAGCTTGACGATCCCTATGTCTGGCTTATTTTTCTCTCTATCCTCTGGATGGGAGCTATCGGATTTGTCGATGACTACCGGAAAGTTGTGCTGAAAATCAAAGGTGGGCTGTCCGCCAAGTACAAGTTGGTCGGTCAGGTTTCTCTCGGCCTGTTCATCGGGTTTTATACACACTATGATCCTGCATTTTCAGTACTCCTGACGGAAACGACGATTCCTTTTTTCAAGGATTTGATGATCGATTACGGCTGGTGGTACATTCCCATAGTGGTGTTTATCATTACTGCCGTTTCCAATGCGGTCAATCTCACTGATGGCCTTGACGGCCTTGCCGCCGGTGTATCGGGTATCGTTGTGTTCGGGCTTGGCGGATTCGCCTATCTTGGCGGTAACACGGTGTATGCCGACTACCTTGACATTGCCTACATTCCCGGAGGCGGAGAAGTTACGATAGTCAGTATGGCGATCGTTATGGCGTGCGTGGGGTTTTTATGGTTCAATTCCCATCCTGCAGAGATTTTCATGGGTGATACAGGGTCACTGGCTCTCGGCAGTGCGATAGCCGTTATTGCGTTGTTGATAAAAAAGGAGTTGCTGCTTCCGGTACTGGCCGGAACGTTTCTCGTCGAAACTCTTTCCGTTTCTTTGCAGGTTGCCTGGTTTAAATTTACCAAGTGGCGGTACGGTGAAGGAAAGCGGATATTTCTCATGGCACCCCTGCACCATCATTACCAGATGAAAGGGTGGGCGGAAGAAAAGATTGTCATACGGTTCTGGATCATCACGCTGTTGTTTTTCCTTGCCAGTCTGATGACGTTAAAATTGAGATGAGTGTGAAGGCAGAACGTGTAAAAGGGGCATATGTCAGTGTTCTCGGGGCGAAGCGTAGCGGTATTGCCGTGGCGTTGCTGCTGCAGAGGCATGGAGCTCATGTTTTTGTGAGTGACAGTGGGCCTCTTGGAGGCCATGAGCGAGCATGCCTTCAAGAGAGAGGTATCGCTTTCGAGGAGGGAGGGCACAGTCACAAGGTGCTCGAAACGGACTTCGCCGTGGTGAGCCCCGGTATCCCTCCTCATGTGCCGGTCGTCGAGGTGATGGGGAAGAACGGTGTCGGGTTGTTCAGTGAAATCGAGGTGGCATCGTGGTTCTGCAGGGCTCGTATTATAGGAGTGACCGGAACGGACGGCAAGACAACGACTGCGACACTGATAGCCGCCATGTGCGGTGTCGATGCGGCTGAACGGGGATACCGGGTGTTCAGCGTCGGCAATATCGGTGTTCCTTTTTCATCTCTTGTCGGGGAGATGAGCCCCGGAGATGTTGCGGTAGTCGAACTCAGCAGCTACCAGTTGGAACGTTGTACGTCGTTCAGGCCGGATGTTGCCGTCATAACCAACATCATGCCGGACCATCTTGACCGTTATGACGGGAGTATGCAGCGTTATGCTGAAGCAAAGTACAGGATTTATGCAAATCAGCGTAAGGATGACTGGCTGGTCTATAACGCCGACAATGAAATCCTGCGTGCTCATTTTGCGGACCATCGGGAGTATGTTCCGGGTTTAGTGCCGTTCAGCAAGAGCAAAGAGCGTTTTGCCGGGGTAAATGACAATTATGCGACAATGGACGGAAGGTGCCTGACAACCGTGATCGGAGGCAAAAAAGAGGCGGTAATCAGCAAGGATGATCTGTTCAAAAGAAGCTTCAGAGGGAGTCATAATCTTGAAAACGCTCTTGCTGCGGTTGCTGCAGTCAGGGTTGCGGGTATCGGCACGGCTCCGGTGCAGGAAGCCCTCGGAACGTTTGGCGGCGTGGAGCATCGCCAGGAGTATGTCGGGACATTCAACGGGGTTGACTGGATAAACGATTCGAAAGCAACGAATCTCAATGCACTGCAGCGGGCGCTGGAAACCGTACCGGGAAAGGTTGTTTTGATGGCAGGCGGGCGTGGAAAAGGGGATGATTTCAGCGAGCTTGAGGATATGATTCGCCAAAAAGTTTCGACGTTGGTAGCTTTCGGTGAATCGAGGGATAAGTTTATGGCGGCGTTTTCCACTCTCGTCAAGGTTGTTCAGGCCTCATCCCTGGAAGAGGCGGTGGCGTTGGCAGGGCTGAATGCGGTTCAGGGTGAGACGGTTCTTTTTTCACCGGGATGTTCGAGTTTCGATATGTTTGAAAATTTCGAGGAAAGGGGCAAAATGTTCAAGACGTGTATTCGGGAGATGGCCGAATGAAACACAGCGAAGATATGGTCGAGGTAAGTGCAGTCGGGAAAATCGCCGCTCCGGGTCAAGCCGTCGAGGCTAAAAGTGTTGCAGGTAAGCTTCTGCTTCTTATCGTTGTTTTTTTGATGTGTATCGGAGTTGTTGTCGTTTACAGCAGCGGGGCCGGATGGGCACAGCGGAAATTTTCGAATCCCGAGTACTTTCTGTGGAGACAGGTGTTTTTTACGTTTTTGGGACTGGCTACGGTGATTGTGTTTTCTTCGATCGATTATCGGATTTTCAGAAAACTGAGCAAGGTTCTTTTCTTTCTGAGTATCATTCTGCTTGCCGGACTCTTGTTTTTCAAATTCATAGGAGTCATCAAGGGGGCGGCCCGCTGGATTCCTCTTGGTCCGATAAGCTTCCAGGTGTCCGATTTCGCCAAATATGCTCTGATTTTTCATTTTGCGAGGCTGATCACCGACAAACGGGATTTCATCAAAGATCTCAATGAAAGCTATTATCCTTTGCTGACGCTTTTACTCACGGTCGTTGCGCTCATTGCTTTTGCTCCTAACTTCAGTACGGCTTCGCTTGTTGCTACCATCGGTTTTACCATGATGTTTCTCGGGGGTGTACGGTTCAAGCATTTGCTCGCCACGGCAGTTCCGCTTATTCCGCTGGCAGGGTTGTTTGCGATAGCGCAGCCGTACAGAGTTGCACGGCTTTTGTCGTTTTTCAACGGAGGCAATGAGCAGCAGCTTTCCTACCAGGTGCGTCAGGCTCTCATAGGTCTCGGCAACGGCGGGATGTTCGGACTGGGGATCGGTGAGAGTAAACAACGTGAGCTTTTTCTGCCGCTTTCCTACAATGATTTTGTGTTTGTGATTATCGGTGAGGAATTCGGATTTATCGGAGCGGTGGCTGTTCTCTCTCTTTTTGCCGCCTTTTTTGTCTGCGGACTGATCATCGCCAAGAACGCTGCAGATGGTTTCGGTCGTTTTGTCGCGCTTGGCATCACCATTACCATCGTGCTGTATGCATTTATCAATATAGCGGTTGCAAGCCATGTGCTTCCCACGACAGGGGTTCCTCTTCCCTTTATCAGTTACGGCGGGACAGCGCTACTGTTTAATTCACTCGGAGTGGGTATTCTTATCAACATATCGAGGAAAAGGAACGGTGGGGAAATGCTTTCTCCCGATGCCGGTATGAGAGGGGGTGCTCAATGAGGGTTATCTTTGCGGGCGGAGGAACGGGCGGCCATCTTTATCCGGCTGTAGCGATGGCCGAAGAGCTTCTGAAACGCCTGCCTGAAACGGAAGTTTCGTTTGCCGGTACGGAAAAAGGTATCGAGTCGAGAGAGGTCCCCCGACTGGGCTATGGTCTGGATACCTTCAAGGTTCGTGGATTCAGCCGTGGGCGGTCGCTGGTTGATATGCTTGGTAACGCAGCTGTGCTGACCGATTTTGCCGGTTCGGTCCGTAAGGCGGTTTCCCTGATCAGGAAGGAGCGTCCCGATGTGGTTGTCGGTACGGGCGGGTTTGTCAGCGCTCCATTGCTGCTTGCCGCACAGATGCTCGGGAAAAAAAATCTTATACAGGAACAGAATGCGTTTCCCGGTGTGACGACACGGTTGCTTTCTTTGTTTGCTACCGAAGTGCATCTTTCTTTTCCCGACAGCCGCCGTTTTCTGAAGAGAAAGAAAGGGATTTACGTTTCAGGCAATCCCGCCCGCAGTTTTTCTCTCGCCCATAGCGGGGAGGCAGGAAAATCGTTCGGTCTCGATCCAGGACTGCCGACTCTTCTTGTTTTTGGTGGAAGCCGGGGAGCACGGTCTATCAACAATGCCGTTAAACAATGGGTGGGAGAACTCGAGGGTACGGCTAATGTCATATGGCAAACCGGTTCACTGGACTTCGAGGCGATCAGCAAGGCGTGTGTTCCTTCGAGCAATCTGTGGATCGGGCCTTATATCAACGATATGGGCAGTGCTTATGCCGCGGCTGACCTCGTCCTGTGCAGGGCTGGGGCGTCGACCATAGCGGAGCTGACCAATCTCGGCAAGCCGGCGATTCTGGTTCCCTACCCCTATGCGACCGGGAATCATCAATTCTTCAATGCGGAGGCATTGGCTAAAGATGGGGCGGCTGTGTTGATCTCTGACGGTGAGATTAGTGACAAGGGAGCGAAGGAAAAGGTTTATGGGTTGTTGAAGGACGGTGCGGCTCGGGAAAAAATGGCGGTTGCTTGCAGAAAGCATGGAAAACCGGACGCGGCAAGCGAGCTTGCCGGGAAGATCATTCAATTAGGAAACAGCTAAAAGTGGAATAAGTGGAACTGGGAAATACAAAATGTGTTCACATTGTCGGGATCGGCGGGGCGGGGATGAGTGCTATCGCCGAATTGTTGCTGAAATCAGGCTTAACCGTTACCGGTTCGGACATTGCCGTCAATGAAGTGACGGAAAAACTCAAGGAAGAGGGTGCGACCGTTGCGAAGGGGCACAGTGAAAAAAATATCGGGGAGAGCGATGTCGTTGTATACTCTTCCGCCATATCGACTTGTGACAATGTGGAGATCGCCGCAGCACTGCGAAAAGGGGTTCCGGTGATCAAGAGAGATGAAATGCTCGGGGAACTGATGCGATATAAAAGTGGTATCTGTGTTGCAGGTACCCATGGCAAGACCACGACAACCGCGATGATCGCAACGATGCTCATCGAGGCTGGAGAAGCTCCGACGGTCATGATAGGAGGGATTTCGGATTACCTGAAAGGAAGCACCAGGGTTGGCGACGGTCGGTACATGGTGATAGAGGCTGACGAGTACGATCGTGCGTTTCTCAGATTAACCCCTTCCCTTGCCGTGATCAACAGTCTTGAGATCGAGCATACAGATACCTATGGAGGGATAGAGGAACTCAGGGAGGCTTTTATCGCTTTTGCCAACAAGGTACCGTTTTATGGGCGGGTGCTGTGCTGTGTTGACTGGCCGGAAGTACGCAACATCATTCCTCGGCTCGACAGGCGCTCGATCACTTACGGTATCGAGGAGTCTGCGGATTTTATGGCCCGGGATATAGAAGTCGACCGAAATAGAACCTTTTTTACGGTAGACCATCAAAAAAAGGAAATGGCGCGTTTCAATATCGCTGTTCCTGGGAGGCACAATGTGCATAATGCGTTGGCGGCAATTGCAACAGGCGTGGAGATGGGATTGCCGGTTGAACGCCTTGTTTCGGGTCTTGCTGCATTCAACGGGATGAGAAGACGATTTCAGATCAGGTATGGCAAGGAAGGAGGGCCGGTCATCATTGACGATTATGCGCATCATCCTTCCGAGGTCAAGGCAGCGGTTAAAGCGGCGAAAGCGGGGTGGCAGGATTATGAAGTTATCGCTGTGTTCCAGCCTCATCTTTTTTCCAGGACCAGGGACTTTTCGAACGAATATGGCTGGGCGCTTTCAAATGCCGATAGCGTTATTGTGACCGATGTGTTTGCGGCGCGTGAGAACCCTGATGACTTTCCCGGCATCGACGGGGCCCTGGTTGCAAAGGCTGCAACGGTTGCCGGTGCTCAAAAGGTGAAGTTTATACCGGGCAAGGAGGAACTCTGCTCCATCCTGGAAGGTTACTGTGTTGCAGGAAAACTCTTGCTTTGCATGGGGGCCGGGAGCATAACCAGAGTCGCGGTGGAGCTTGCCGGGAAATGTCAGCGCAGGAACCAGTAAGCCGGAAGTAAAACGTTTGAGCGTAATCTATTTTCTAAACAGATCAACAGTTATAGAGATGATCAGTACTGAAGAACTGCTGGATGCTATCAAGGGGCGGGTGCTGCTTGGTGAGTCCATGAAAGAGCATACGGCTCTGAAGGTCGGAGGATCGGCTGATTTTTATGTTGACCCTCTTGATAGAGATGATCTTTGCCGAGCGCTGTCGTTTTTTGAGGAGAGAAATCTTCCCTATACCCTCATCGGTAGAGGAACCAACCTTGTGGTGCATGATGACGGTATCAGGGGTGCTGTTATCGTGACGTCGAGAGCACTGGGAAATTACACGATCAAGAAAAATATTCTGACCTGCAGTGCTGGGGTTCCGCTTCCGGTGATCGCCGAAAAAACATTTTCTCTTTCTCTTGGCGGTCTTGAGATGTTACAGGGAATTCCCGGAACGATTGGAGGGGCTGTTGCGATGAATGCAGGAGCATATGGCCAGGAAATGTCGGGTGTTGTATCCTGGGTTGAAATATTCGAAAACGGTAAGCCTCGTGTTATTTCAGCAGAGGACATCCGGTTTGGCTATCGTTATAGCTCCCTCGGGGAGAGCGTCATTCTTGGTTCAGGTATGAAACTCGAGAAACTTTCCACTGCAGAACATGGTAGACGGAGTCAGCTGCGCAGAGAGGCGTTCGAGAAAAGGGCTCTTTCACAACCGTTGTCATGGCCCAATGCCGGAAGTGTTTTTCGTAATCCGAGGCCTGAAGAGAATCCTTCCGGTCTCAGTGCCGGTCAGATGATCGATGCCTGTGGACTCAAAGGGACCTGCAAAGGTGGCGCGATGATTTCACAAGAGCACGCCAACATTATTATCAATACCGGTGAAGCGGCTTCGGCTGATGTTATGGAGTTGATTTGCCTTGCAAAAGAACATGTTCGAAAGATGTTCGGGGTGTCTCTTGAACTGGAAGTAAAACTTCTCGGATACGAAAAGACCCTGTGTTGATGAAAGGATTTGTCTATGATGATGACCCCGGTACTCCTCCGGAAAAACACGATGAGCCGGCAGCCGGGTTGAATGACGGGACCGATTCTGGTCCGGCAGAGCCACGATGGCGCTTTATCGTGCCGGTGCTGCTTGTTCTTGTGGTAATGCTTGTGGGGCTCGGGATCTATGCTCAACATTGGCAAAGGAGTGTCTGGGTCAGAGATATTATTGTCAGCGGCAATCGCTTGCTGGATACCGGGGAGCTACGGGAAAAGGCGGCGGGTCTGCTCGGCAGAGATCTCGATGATGTTGATGATGCTGTTCTTACGAAGCGCTATGCCGAGCTGCCCTATATCCGGAGGGCCGGTATCACGAAAGAGATGAACGGAATCGTTCGGGTCACGGTTGAAGAACGTGTTCCCATGGTGAAGGTTGTGAATGGTGATAAAGTTCAGGTTATTGACACGGAAGGTTATATCTTGCCTTATCGTGACCTTCCCCCTTCTTCGTCGAGACTGCTTCAGGTCACCGGGATGAAAACAAGACACGTCAAGGGAACCCACTTGAAAAAAGCCGATGAAAAGCATTTTGCTGTTCTCAAAGAGATGGTCGAGGCTTTAAGAGCATCTGAATACGCGCGGTTATTGGTACGAGATGTGTGTCTGGAAGGGGAAAACGGTGCTTATTTTTCGGTAGCCGGTACCCCTACCCGTTTTATCGTCGGGAATGATGGAGACTACAAGGAAAAGTTGAAAAAATTCGAGATATTCTGGCAAAAGGTGGTTGAAAAAATGGGACTCGACGGTTATGAGAAGGTTGATTTGCGATTTGACAAAAGGGTTTTTGCGGTAGAGAGCGGCCGTGGAAGTTCGCAGAGGATATCGCCCTGATATCATCGTGTACAGGATGAAATAATGCAGAAAAGCAATATAGTCGTTGGGCTTGACATAGGGACAACAAAGGTCTGTGTTGTCGTTGCCGAAAAGGATGAAGTGGGAAAACTCAACATCCTCGGCAAGGGTCGTACCGATTCCGAAGGGCTCCAGCGGGCCACGGTCGTCAACATCAACAAAACGGTCGATGCCATCAAATCAGCGGTCGCAGATGCCGAGCGTGAATCCTCTATTCGTATAAAGGGGGTAAATGTCGGTATATCAGGAGCTCACGTTCATTGCATCAACAGTAATTCCGAGATAAGTGTCAATCAGTCCGGTGTCGTCAATGCTTCGGATGTGAAACGTTTCCTAGAAAAAGCAAAGACCAATATTCGCTATCTGGACATCGATCATGAGATTATCCATGTAATTCCCCAGGAGTTCATTGTCGATGATCAGGAGGGTGTGCTTGATCCGATCGGGATGGCCGGAACTACGATGCGCGGCAGTGCCTACATTGTTGTAGGGATGAAAACCAAGATCCGCAATATCAAGCAATGTGTTGAAAAAGCGGGTCTCGAAGTCAATGCCATGACGTTCGAACCGATAGCTTCGGGTCTTGCTGTTATGAAAAAGAGTGAGAAAAAAAGTGGTGTTGTCATTGTCGATATCGGAGGGGGGACAACAGAAGTCGCTATCTATATCGATGGAGCGATACGCTTTTCCGAAGTGATCAAAGTCGCAGCCAATGATGTAACGCATGACGTTGCATACGGTGTCAAGGCCCTCTACGAGGTTGCCGAAGAACTCAAGATCAAGCATGGTTTCGCTTATTCGAAGGAGCGAATTGAAGATGAGGAGATTCTTATAGACGGCATAGAGGGACGTCCCTGCAAATCTTTTATGAAGAGTTCACTGACTTTGATTATCGAGGCTCGCATGATGGAGATTTTCGAACTGATCAGAGAGGCTGTCAAACGTTCGGGATATTTTGAGTATTTAAATGCAGGGGCGGTCATTACCGGTGGCGGTAGTTTGATGCCCGGCACCGATACGCTTGCCTCGAATATACTGGGACTCGATGTGAGGACCGGTTTTCCCGAAGGGGTATCGGGTGGTATCAAAGGGGCAATCAACAATCCCATTTATGCTACGGTTATGGGGCTTGTTGCGTACTCTTTTGAAAACAGCGATTTTCAGGATAGCGATGTGATTGACTTGCGTGATGGTCAGACGGAACCCGTCGATGCCGAAGAGAGTCATCCGGAGGGAGAAACGGGGAGGAAAATAGTCGATCGCTTGAAAGACTGGTGGGAAAAGCTTTGAGAGGGTCCTTAAAAAGGAGGAATGTGATACATGGCGTTTGAACTGGATCCCGGTTTGTTTGAGCATGAGGAGGAACGGGGCGTGTCCATCAAGATCGTCGGGGTTGGCGGGTGCGGTGGAAATGCGGTTAACAACATGATCGATCGCAGGATTGTCGGTGTGGATTTTATTGCCTTCAATACCGACCGCCAGGCTCTGTTGAATTCCAAGGCTCCTACGAGGATTCAGATCGGCAAAAAAGCAACCAACGGACTCGGGGCAGGAGCTGACCCTGCGAAAGGGCGCCAGGCTGCGGAAGATGACCGTGAACTGATCGCCGACCAGCTTCGGGGTGCGGACCTTGTTTTTATCGCTGCGGGAATGGGAAAAGGCACAGGGACCGGTGCTGCTCCGGTTATTGCTTCCATAGCAAGAAACATGGGGATTCTTACCATCGGGGTTGTCACCCGCCCGTTCAGTTTTGAAGGGAGGATCAAAGCTGAAATAGCCGATGGTGGTATTGCCGAACTGCGAAAATATATCGATACGCTCATCGTTATCGAGAACGAGAAGATTCTTAGTATCGCTGAAGAGGGAATCAGTGCTACCGAGGCCTTCAATATGGCCAATGACGTGCTTTACCGGGCGGCGAAAGGAATTGCGGATATCATTACCAGTCATGGTCATGTCAATGTCGATTTCGCCGATGTGCGGAGCATCATGTTCGGTGCAGGAGATGCCGTGATGGGATCGGCGTCGGCCTCCGGCGAAAGGCGGGCGCTCAAGGCTTCTGCCGATGCTATTGCAAGCCCTCTTTTGGAAGGTGTCGCTCTCAAAGGGGCAAAAGGGGTGCTGGTCAATATGACCGGTGATGTTACCATGCGGGACATGTCCGATGCCATGAGCTATCTCGAGGAGCAGGTGGGAAGGTCGGCTAAAATAATAAACGGCTATGTTGAAAACCCAGAAGCTTCGGGAGAAATAAGGGTAACGGTTATCGTTACAGGCTTCAGTCGTGATCAGGAAGACCCGCCGGAGGAAAAGTTTTCCGAAAACATATACATGGTCGATGCACTGACATCCAGAGGCAAGTTTTCTCCGCCGATGTCCCGTCAGGTCGCGCAGGGGCATGATCTAACGCCTGATGATCTTCGAATTCCCGCCTACATTCGCAGAAAAATAGCTATTCACGATCCGATGGAAGTCGGGTCTCCTACCAAAGAGGGGGGGGCAAAAGCCGAAGAGAGTTCTGATGATATGATTCGCAAGGGAGAGTCCAACATGCCCGCTTATTTGCGGCGGCGCAAGCAATAACCTGCGGATCATCGTGCCTTCGGGAAAAAGGCCTGAACCAGTTGGAAATCTTTCCATAATTGTAACGTAAAAAGGCCGGCCGATGGCAATTCTTTTTCAACGACAGATTATCTTCAGGGCGGATACCGGCTGTTGGTACCTTTCTTTTTTCTTATCAAGTTTATCGTTGATGGATGCAAGAAAACATTGAACGATCGGGACAATCAAGAAACAGGCCTTCGTTCAGAACGTTTCTGTTTACGGCATCTTCTTACCGCAAACTCGCAGGTATGTCGGCATGGCTGCTGCACCGGTTTACAGGTCTCGCGCTTGTAGCCTATCTTGTTTTGCACATCATTGGATTGCGTTCCCTTGCCGATCCTGTTGCGTTTGAAGCATATGTAACAACATATCGAAACCCCCTGTTCAAGATGGCCGAGGTTATGTTGCTCGGGTCGGTTGCATTTCATGCGTTCAACGGGTTGAGAATAATGATACAGGATGCGTTCTACCGTTCCGAACGACAGCGACAGTTGTTCTATGGTGTTCTGGTGTTGACGTTTGCCGTAACACTTGTCGGGGGACTGTCGATTATTTTTCCATACTTCATAGCCCCAATGCTTCCATGAGCAGCCAGAATGAGAATCAAGAGACCAGCACACCGGTCCGGTTCAAGGCTTTCGGATGGTTGATGCAGCGTATAACGGGTGTTGGCCTTTTGTTGTTTCTTGGCCTGCATTTCTGGTTACAGCATATGCCCAACGGTTTTCTCGCGACAGCCGAAGAATATAATAGTATACTCAGAGAGCTCGGGTCCACCGGGCAGGAGTTCGCCGATGCGTTTGCAAAGGGCGCGCTGAAAGAGGCGTTGCCGGGAGAACATGTCATTACGTACAGTAAAGTTCTCGAGAGGTTACAAGCGCCGTTATGGAAAATGATCGATATCATGCTGTTGTTTTTGGCGTTGTCACATGGTATGCTGGGGGTCAGCAGGGCTCTTGGAGACTATGTGCATAACGAGCGTATAAGGAAGATCGCTGTAGCAATGGGTTGGACGGTAAGCGTGTTGCTTGCTTGGCAGGGCACTATGGCGGTTATGTCTGTTGGAATGAATTAGGATAATCGGATTATGCAGGTTGTTTACCATGATGTGATCATTGTCGGTTCCGGTCTCGCAGGGCTCAGGGCAGCGGTTGAAGTTGCCGGAAAACACGATGTTGCCGTTCTGTCGAAGCTTCATCCTCTACGGTCACACTCCGGAGCGGCCCAGGGAGGGATATCGGCGGCACTTGGCAATGCCGAGAAAGATTCTCCTGAATGGCATGCTTATGACACCATCAAGGGTTCGGATTATCTGGCAGATCAGTATGCCGTGGAGGTTATGTGTAACGATGCCCCTCGTGCGATTATCGAACTTGAACATCTCGGTGTACCTTTTTCACGCTTTGAAGACGGCCGCATAGCACAACGTCCTTTCGGAGGACACACCAGCAACTTCGGGAAGGCTCCGGTTCGCAGAACATGCTATGCTGCTGACAGGACTGGTCATGTTTGTCTTCATACGCTTTATGAACAGTCATTGAGAAAAGGCGTCAGCTTTTATGACGAATATCAGGTGCTGGATCTGTGTATGGCCGAAGGAGCCGTGAACGGAATTGTCGCCATCGAGATCAAAACCGGGCAGCTCATGCTTTTTCATGCCCGGGCTGTGATGTTCGCTACCGGTGGTTATGGAAAAGCCTGGAGGACCACGTCCAACGCTTTTGCCAATACCGGGGACGGACTGGGCATAGCATTGAACAACGGGATGCCTCTGGAGGACATGGAGTTTGTGCAGTTTCATCCTACCGGTCTTTATCGGCTTGGCATACTGATTACCGAAGCTGCAAGAGGAGAGGGGGGGATCCTGCGAAACGGACAGGGCGAACGGTTTATGGAGCGTTATGCGCCGAGCATCAAGGATCTTGCACCACGTGATATTGTAAGCAGGAGCATCTATGAGGAGATCAGGCAGGGCCGGGGTGCAGGGCCGATGAAAGATCACGTTCTGCTTGATTTGACGGGGCTGTCAAAAGAGAAAATCGTTGAAAAGCTGCCTGAAATCGAGTCGTTTGCGAAGATTTACCTTGGCGTGGATCCTGCAGAAAAGCCTATTCCGGTACAGCCGACCTGTCATTATGCAATGGGAGGAATACCTACGGATGCAAATGGCAGGGTGAGCGGAGATGCAGAAGGACGTGAAGTCCCGGGGTTCTGGGCGGCAGGTGAGGTCGCTTGTGTTTCGGTGCATGGCGCAAATCGTCTTGGCTCCAATTCCTTGCTGGATCTTATTGTTTTCGGTAGACGAGCAGGTAAAGATATCAACCGGTACCTCGACAGGATCTGTCTCACTCCGATTCCTCTGGATACAGGGGCTGCCGCCCGGATGAGTGAGAAAATTGCCGTCCTCAAAGGCAGGGACGGCGGTGAGGCGATTACTCCGATCAGAGCCGAACTGCAAAATGTGATGATGGAAAACGTGTCGGTGTTTCGTCATGAACAAGGGCTTTCGGAGGCGGTGGAAAAAATCACGGCACTTCAGAAAAGGGCTGAAGCGATAAGAGTTTTCGATCAGAGTGAAAAGTTCAATACGGAACTTCTCGAGGCTATCGAGTTGCAGCATATGGTTAACTATTCGAAAGCTGTTGCGGTATCGGCTCTTGAACGAAGGGAAACAAGAGGTGCTCATAGCAGGGATGATTATCAGTCGCGGGATGATGCGTCGTGGCTGAAGCATTCGATTTGTTTTCTTGAAGAGGGGGGGGCGATTACACATATGCAGAAAACTGTCGACCTTTCTCTTGCGTCGTCCCGTGCAGAGTTTGTTCCGAAAGAACGGAAGTATTGAACGAAAGGAGTTCGCAATGGGGTGTTTGTATATGGTTTACATGAAATCGGAAATAGAAATAAAAAAAGGAGTTGAATAATTTATGAAATACCGCACAATATCGGCGGCAGAGGCGGTTGCTGTCGTCGAGTCGGGAAACAGGGTTTTTCTGCAAACAGCTGCTGCGACACCGCAGAGGCTTATCGATGCTCTTGTTGACCGGGCGGATGAGTTGCGTAATGTTGAAATTGTAAGCCTTCATACAGAAGGCGATGCAGCGTATGTCCGCTCGGAGTATAGTGATAGCTTTAGGCTCAATGCCCTGTTTGTCGGTAGAAATGTACGATCTGCCGTTCAGGAAGGGTTGGCAGACGCTATACCTATTTTTTTAAGTGATGTACCGGCACTGTTTTATAGAAATGTCCTGCCTCTCGATGTTGCATTTGTTCATGTTTCCCCTCCGGACCGCCACGGATACTGTTCCCTTGGAGTATCGGTGGATGCGGCGCGGGCAGCGGTTCATACTGCAAAGACGGTTATTGCGCAGGTGAACCCGAATATGCCCCGGACACACGGTGAAGGATTGTTGCATATAAGCCATATTGACTCCATGGTTGATGTTGACGATCCTCTTCCTGAAGGCCCAAGGCATGAATTGACCGATATCGAACGAAAAATCGGACAGAACATAGCCTCCATAGTAGAAAACGGTGCAAC
The DNA here is from genome assembly GCF_003182595.1 of Prosthecochloris marina. NCBI lineage: Bacteria > Pseudomonadati > Chlorobiota > Chlorobiia > Chlorobiales > Chlorobiaceae > Prosthecochloris > Prosthecochloris marina. Next base: position 22,579 of record NZ_PDNZ01000008.1, on the reverse strand, counting down.
TCTTCAGATGGGTATCGGTGCTATTCCCGATGCTACCCTTGCGGCCCTGATACATCACAGAGATTTAGGAATCCATACGGAAATGTTTTCCGATGGAGTTGTCGATCTTGTTGAAAAAGGGGTTGTCACAGGGAGGTACAAATCTACCCACAATGGAATCATCGTCGCCAGTTTTCTCTTAGGTACCCGCAGGCTCTATGATTTCGTCGATGACAATCCGCTTGTGGAGATGTTCGGTTCGGACTACGTAAACGATACCAAAGAGATCCGGAAAAACCCCAGGGTTACAGCGATCAACAGCGCCATTGAAATCGATATGACCGGGCAGGTTTGTGCCGATTCCATAGGACATCGGCATTTTTCAGGTGTCGGCGGACAGATGGACTTCATTCGTGGTGCGGCGCTTTCTCCCGATGGAAAACCCATCATAGCACTTCCTTCGGTTACCAAACGCGGTGAATCCCGGATTGTGCCTGTGCTCAAGGCGGGTGCGGGAGTTGTGACCACAAGGGCTCATGTGCAGTATGTCGTTACGGAATATGGAATTGTAAACCTTCACGGTAAAAATATGCGCCAGCGTGCTGAGGCACTTGCAAGTATCGCTCATCCGGATTTTCGTGAAGATATCTGCCGTACAGCCCATGACCTTTACGGCGGTTACAGGAAGGTTTGCCCATAGGAATGAGAAAAGCAGTTTCTGCAATAGCGGAAACTGCTTTTTCAATGATCTTTCGGTACTTTTTTAGGCGGGTTTAACCGCTTCGACATAGAGATGCTCGTAACGCCGCACCATACGAACGTCCGTGAACCCGATTTTTTCGAGGATAGGCTTGTAATTCGATTGCTCCTTGAAGCCGAGAACCGAAAACGGCATACCGATGCCCATGATATAGTGGCTGAGGTAGTCATAATTCGGATGCTCTTTTTCATCGACAATCATGTCGAGCACGAGTACCTTACCCCCAGCTTCGAGTGCGTTGAACGCCTTTGTACACATCATTTCGGTAAGCTGGTCATTTGCCGAATAGAGAATCCTGCAGAACATAACCGCGTCGGCTGAAGGGTATTCATCCCTGTAAATGTCTACGGCAGAACCTCTCAACCTGTCTCCAAGGCCTTTTTCTTCGGCATTTTCATCGACAAGCTCAATCGCTCCGGGAAGGTTCAGGATGGTGGTATTGAGCTGCGTATACTTTTTGCAAAGTGCCGCTGAAATATCCCCTATTCCACCTCCCACGTCGATAAGTTTTTCATTGGAGGCGAGGTTGGCTTCTTCAAGCAGCAGCTTGATGGCAAAATGGGCATTACGGCGGTGTATCTCTTCGAAATAAAGGTTTTCTTCTTTTGTTTTCGGGGGATAGGAGGTTTCTCCTTTGTAATCGAGTTTGCCTCGTACAGCTTCTGCCATGCTCATATAAAAGTTCTCGGCGGTATAAGCCATGGCTTTTGCGACGGGGGCCATGTAAAGGTTCGGGTGTTCCTCGTTGGGGGCGAACATGCTTTTTGCGAAATCGGTCAATTCCCACTTGCCGTTTTCCTGCACGGTGATTCCGATTTGACGAAGTGCTTCAAGCAGCATTCCAAGCCGTTGCGGTACGGCTCCGATAGCTTCTGAAAGGGTTTCAACATCTTTTGCTCCGTCAGCGAGATGAGTGAAAAGGTCGAGTTCAAGTGCAGCCTTGAAACAGCCGAATTCCACGAGCCCCTTGAAGAGTATTTCATTGGCCCGTTGATTACATTTCAGTAATTCATTGTCATTCATGTTCAGGTAAGGCTAAAAAGTTAAAAACCTAAGCTGGAAAGCGATATTCCCTCAGTCCCGGTGTTCTGCAAGTTCCGGCATTCGATCAACTTAGGAGTGATTAGAGTGGATTTCGATGTTTTCATGTAAACCTTAATTTACCCTAAAATGCTTTATGAAACAACTATAAGGAGTGCGGGCTGTTCCGTATACTTTCAGTATGGAGGCAGGCTAAACGTTAAAGACACCGCTCTTATACGGAGTGGCGTTCGCGCTTTGATTGTCTATGACGATGCATAACGTCCAGTGATTGGCGATCAGGCCGGGCGGCATGAAAAGAACGGTGCTGTAAAGGAGGGTTGATATGCTGTCAAGTCTTTCAAAACTGTCGGATGAACAGTTGCAGGAGGTCAGGGCTTTGGAAAAAAGTATCGGAAAGACACTGTTATCCTACTCGAGTTACAATGTCGTTGCCGACGATCTTACAGAGCAGGAATTGCTGCAGGTGAGAGCGTTGGAAAAAAAGCTTGGTACAGCACTTATCGTCGTCAGGGAGTCTGGTTCGGAGAGTTGATGCCGATAAGGGTTATCATTCGCCCGGTTTTTCCTTTTTCCTTACGGTAAGAGAAAAAATCGCTGTTGTTCCTGGCCGTACAGAACGGTGAAACTTCGATCGATGTGTCGGGTATTCCTGCATCGAGCAACTGATCGACGTTGGTTGCCGCAAGATCGAGCATGAAGCGACCGTTGGGTGACAGGTGGAGGTACTTGTGGTCGAAATGATCGGCTACATCCTTTCCTATCTCATATTCGTTTACGGATATGCCTGTGCCTATCCAGGCAAGGCAGGAAGGCGGCGAAGTGCCGAAGTGTTCCTTCATCGCCTCGATTGTCCTGCCGGCAATGTTTGCTGCCGTTCCTTTCCAGCCTGCATGTGCGGCACCTGCCGCTCCATGTTCATGGTCATAAATGAGTACAGGGAAGCAGTCTGCTGTGAGTATGCAAAGAAAAATATTTTCCCGGTCGGTTATAAAGGCATCGTATCCTGTATGATGTCCCCCTTCAAAAGCACGAAGAATCCGGGTTCCGTGTACCTGGTCAGCAATGACCAGTGATGAGGGATCGATGCTCAGATGGTTGCAGAGTATCGTTCGGTTCTTCACAATGTTTGCCGGGTTGTCGGAAGTGTTGTGCCCGAGATTGAGCGTTGTGAAAGGGGCCGGGCTCACACCGCCGTGGCGGGTTGTTTGCAGGGCGTAGAGTCCTGGGATTTGCGAAAAGAGTTCAGGTTGTATAAACAGCTTGTTCATCAGACTTCCATGGCATGGTGTTCGGGGGTGGTCTGCCGGTTTTGTATGATATGGTGCAACAATCGTTCAATTTAGGTGAAAGTGTTATCTTTGGCAAAGAGAACACGAGATGTTGAACATAAACCAAAATTTGTAGCGTGAGAATACTTGTAATCGGCGGGGCGGGCTATATCGGCAGCCATGTGGCCAGGGAGTTTCTCGATAGAGGGTACAACGTAACCGTTCTGGATAACCTTTCTTCGGGAACACGTCGTAACCTCTTTGAAGAAGCGGCGTTTCAGTACGGGGATATAATGCAGCCGTTACAACTTCGTGAAATTATGGCTGACGGTTATGACGGATGTGTACATCTTGCCGCATTGAAAGCGGCAGGTGAGTCCATGATCAAGCCGGAAGCCTATGCCAGGATGAATATAGCAGGTACGATAAACATCTTGAATGCAGCACTTTCAGCCGGGATACCGAATATGATTTTTTCGTCCTCAGCAGCCATATTCGGTTCACCCAGATATTTGCCGATCGATGAAGAGCACTCGAAAAACCCTGAAAACTTCTACGGATTCACCAAACTCGAGATTGAACGAATGATGGAGTGGTACGATCGTTTGAAAGGGTTGAAGTATGCCTCGATCCGTTATTTCAACGCAGCCGGGTATGATGTGCAGGGGCGAATACAAGGCCTGGAAATGAAGCCGGAAAATCTGTTGCCGATTGTAATGGAAACGGCAGCCGGCGTGCGCGAAGGGATGAAAGTATTCGGGGATGATTACCCGACCAGAGATGGAACATGCATCCGTGATTATGTACATGTGAGTGATCTTGCAGCAGCTCATGTGACGGCATTCGAGTACCTTGTTGAAAAGAAAGAGAGTCTGGCAGTGAACCTGGGCAGCGAAACCGGAGTGACGGTGCAGGAGATGATTCAGCGAGCACGTGAGATTACCCGACAAAACATTCCGGCAGTAGTGTCGGGCAGAAGGCCGGGTGACCCGGCAGAGCTTGTTGCGTCATCGAAAAAAGCAAGAAAGTTGCTGGAATGGCAACCCCGTTACAGCGATCTCGATACCCTGATCGATTCAACATGGCAGGTGTATCGTAGTAATTTCAGTGTAACCTGATCTTTTTCCATGGGAGTTCACCGCAAGAAAAAAACTGTTTATACGCTCAGTCTTATCCCTGTCGGCGGCAGATCGAAGCCTGTAACGTTGTTAAAAGGTGTTCCGGCAACCTTTGTTATCGTCTTCTTGCTTGTGCTAGGGCTGCTGGTTTCCTTGGCGGGGTTGGTTTTTTTCGCTACCCCCTTGCATACCGTGGTTCCAGGCTCGGCGCTGCCGGCCCATCAGAAGGAGCTTGTCGCTCTCCAGGCAAAGCGAGTGGACAGCCTTATCGTTGAAATCGAGAACATGCAGGCATTCACTCAAAAGGTGGAAGGGATCATGTTTCAGGAAAAAGCGATGGTACAGGATGAAGCGTCGTTTGGCGGGGGAGCCGGCCGAAGGGTTTACGATGCGGGTATCATCCCTCCACCTTTTTCTGACGGGGCGGTTACTCCCGGAAAATTCACCGGAAGGCTGGTTACGGGTTCGATATCACAGCGCTTCAAGCCGAAGAAGAGCCACTACGGGGTTGATATTGCGACTGCCCGAAACGAGCCTGTAGGGGCAGTTACCGACGGTACAGTGATTTTTTCTGACTGGACAGGCACATTCGGGTATACAATAATCGTCGATCATGGTGAATACATGACTTTTTACAAGCATTGCAGTCAGCTTTTCAAAAAAGGAGGCGAGCAGGTAAAGCTTGGAGAAGTCATTGCACTTGCAGGTGATACCGGACAGGAATCATCGGGCGTTCATCTGCACTTTGAAGTTTGGAGGAACGGTATTCCCGTTGACCCGGAAGCCTATCTGAATTTTTCAATGTAAACAGGTGTAAAACATGTTCAGTAAAAAAGGAAAAAAACGCAGATCCGGTTCGGCCGGAGGCTTGACTCTTTTGATGGAGGGTACTTCAGTTCAAGGCGAACTTGTGGCTGATGGTGACATCAGGGTTGACGGGAACGTGTCCGGCCAGGTTACCTGCAGATCAACACTGATCATCGGTAGCGAAGGGGTCGTAGAGGGTGAAATAAGCGCCGAGAACATGAGAGTTGCAGGAAAGTTCAGAGGAAATGCCGATATCTCCGGAGAGCTCCGGCTTGAAGCCACCGCTGCAATTGACGGAGATCTGAGGGTTACTGCTCTCGACGTTGAGGACGGGGCTAAACTGAACGGAAGAGTTTTCATGAAACAGGATGAAGGGTTCAAGGAGCAGTTGCTGGAAAGAGAGTCTGAGCCACAGCTTTCAGAGGTGAAAAGCATATGAGGTCCGGAGACAAAGAAAAATTTTCAGATTATTTCGGAAGATCTGTCCGGGCCTTGTCCGATTATCTCGGAATTGGCTTTCAGATTGCCATCAGTTTTGCTTTTTTTGTTCTCGGAGGTTATTGGGTGGATGAGCAGTTGGGTACGTCTCCCCTGTTTCTGCTTATCGGCGTCGGGGCAGGATTGACGGGGATGATACTGCTTCTGATAAAAGTTGTTAAAAACGCGAACCGGAAAGGTCGGTAACATGGTAAACTTCAATTCTTTTGCATCTTATGAAACCGCTGTTTGATTTTCTGATAAAGATCCTTATCTTGTCCGTCATTTTATGGGGGGTGATATTCTGGAGCGCCACCGAGTATAACATCGACCTCGGCTCTGTTTTTGTTGCCTGGATATTGATCGCTGCCAATTCTCTTATCGGTTACCTGCTGTTTGAGCTAGCTTATGACAAATCTCAAGCCGAGTATACCAAGGTTGTTTTCGGAGGGTTGGTATTAAGGTTATTGGTGCTGATGGTGCTTCTTGCTGTTATCATCCTGCAAAGTCTTGTTGTGATCAATGACTTCGTTGTGTCGTTTTTCGCTTTTTACTGTATTTACGTGATTGTTGAAATTCTCGGATATCAAAAGAAGAACAAACAGAAAAAAAGAGTCGCATGAAACGGTTTAACGCTTTACAGTCCGGTGAGCTTGTCAGGGTTGTTGTGATGCTGATTATGTCATTGCTTTTTGGCTTCGGTGCATCGGCATATGCATCTTCAGCAGAAGAACATAGTGAGGCTGTGGCGCATGAGGAGGCTGCGGTTCATGCTGATGCAGCTCATGGCGAAGCCGGTCATGGTGAAGAGGAGCATGGTAGTGCTGGAGATGTGATCATGCATCACATTCTCGACAGCAATCTCATGGAGTTCGACCCGTTCGGTAAATTCGCTCTTCCGAAAATAGTTATAGGTGGTTTTGACATATCCATCACTCGTCACGTTGTTTTTATGTGGCTGGCCGCTGCTATTCTGCTGCTTGTTTTCGGTTACGTCGGTAATCAATATAAATCGGTCAACAGCCGCAAGGCTCCGGGTGGTCTTACCAATGCCATGGAGGCTCTTGTCGAATTTATCCGGCTCGATGTCGCAAAATCGAATATTGGCGAGGGGTACGAAAAGCACATGCCGTATCTGTTGACGGTGTTTGTTTTCATTCTTGTACTGAATCTGCTCGGTCTTGTTCCGTACGGTGCGACGGCGACAGGTAACGTCAATGTTACGTTGACGCTCGCTGTCTTTACCTTTTTTATCACCCAGGTTTCCGCACTCAAAGCACACGGCATCAAAGGTTACCTTGCGCATCTGACGGCAGGTACGCATTGGGCTCTCTGGATAATCATGATTCCAATCGAGGTCATCGGTCTGTTCACCAAGCCGTTTGCATTGACCATCCGACTTTTTGCGAATATGACGGCCGGACACATCATCATCCTCAGTTTGATTTTCATCAGCTTTATTCTTAAGAGCTATATCGTTGCGGTGCTCGTGTCGGTACCATTTGCGATTTTCATCTATTTGCTTGAAATCTTTGTTTCTTTCCTTCAGGCATTTATTTTCACGATGCTTTCCGCGCTCTTTATAGGGCTTGCTTCATCACATGAAAGTCATGACGCTGAGGCTGCGCATTGATCGGAAAGAGATAGTTCTTATTACCAGTTATATTTTGTACTTTTGTCAGGGTTTTAAACCGTTTTTTCAGTAGATCTCAATACATAACAAATCATTTGGAGGGAGTAAAAACATGGAAGGTTTGGGTAATGAAGGCTTGGGTTATCTGGGTGCCGGTATAGCCGCAGGTTTAGCTGTTCTTGGGGCAGGTCTTGGTATCGGTAACATTGCAGGCTCAGCTGCTGAAGGTACCGCTCGCAATCCTGAGGCAACTGCGGATATCCGTACAACCATGATCATTGCTGCCGCACTTATCGAGGGTGTTGCCCTGTTCGGTGAGGTTATCGCAGTGTTGCTGGTTTTGAAGTAAGCGGAAAAGTAATACATCATACGTCATGAGAACCGAATGCGGCTGTTATAATGATTTGCCGCATTTCGGATTTATTCAATCGTAAAGGAGAATAGTATTCCATGCTTACGTCAGGAATTATAGTGCTAAGCGGCGGCTTGCTCGACCCTAATCCCGGGCTTATTTTCTGGACGACCGTCACGTTCGTTATCGTGCTCTTCATTTTGAAAAAGTTTACCTGGGTGCCGATGCTCAATGCTCTTGAGGAAAGAGAAAAAGGGATTCAGGATTCTATCGATCGAGCGCATACGGCAAAAGAAGAAGCTGAAGAGGTGCTGAGAAAAAACAAGGCGCTTCTGGCTAAGGCGGATTCGGAAGCGGAAAAGATCGTTAGGGAAGGAAAAGAGTATGGTGACAAGCTCCGTGCGGAAATCACCGAAAAGGCTCAAACGGAAGCTGCCAAAATGATAGCGTCTGCAAAAGATGAAATCGAGCAGGAAAAGCGCCGTGCTTTGATGGAGCTGAGAACAGAGGTTGCTGATCTTGCTGTCAAAGGTGCCGAAAAAATCATTATGGCGAACCTGGATGCTGAAAAGCAAAAGAAAATTGTTGACAGCATGATTCAGGATCTGTCGCAAAACCGTAACTGAAAGGGTCCTGAAAATGTCAAGTACAATAGCGAGCAGGCGGTATGCCAAAGCGTTACTCGAGGTTGCTGAAGAGGGTGGTTTGGCTGAAGCGGTCGCCAATGATCTCGAGGTGATTCGCGTGACTCTTGATCATTCACGTGACCTCGTCACGATGTTGAAAAGTCCTATTATCAAGGGGGACACCAAGGCCCGTATTCTGAAAGAGGTTTTCAGTGGCCTGAGCGAAAAAACGTTGTTGTTCATCAACCTGCTCTGTAGAAAAAAACGAGCATCGATACTGCAGGATGTTATCGACGAGTATTCCGCACTGCAGGATGAAAGGGATGGTATTGTCAACGTTGATGTCGCAAGTGCAGTCGAGTTGGACGACGAACAGTCGAAAAAGCTGATCGACGGACTTGCAAAGTATACCGGTAAGAAAGTCAAGGCAAGATTGTCTCTTGATAAAGCTCTTTTAGGTGGTGTAACCGTAAAGATCGGTGACACGATTCTTGACAACAGCGTAAAACACCAGCTGCAGCAGCTCAACAGTGCTCTTACCGAAAATGCATGATACCGGGGGATCGGGAAGAAAAGAGATATCGTGATTTTTAAAAGCCTGCTTTTCAACGCAGGCTTTTTTTTGAACCGGATATCGGAGAGGGTGCACAACGAACGTTGTCTATGATCCTTTCCGGTTTCATGTAAAAACTCTTGCATGGGGCTTTAGCTCAGTTGGTAGAGCGTCTCGTTCGCAATGAGAAGGTCAGGGGTTCGACTCCCCTAAGCTCCACCACCAGCCGTGTTTTTCCCGGTATATCCCGTATGCATTCTTCTTTTTTGCTTTTATTGGGAAGATACTATCCCTATATTACGTCGCTTTCGGCTCTTTGTCGGAGGCATGCTTCATTATTATTTCATTTATGAACCCCAAAAGAAACGATTACTATGCGTGTATTTGGAAAAACCCTTGCAGCATTTCTCTTGCTTGCTGCAAGCATGATGCCGCTTCAGGCGATGGCTTCAGATGATACAAAAGGCCTTTTTGTCGTTGTAACCACCGGAGATGTTCAGACTCAGATGATGGCGATGGTGCTTTCAACCCAGACCGTTGAACAGAAGAAAAGCGTTCGTATGCTCCTCTGTGGGCCAGGCGGAGAGCTTGCGATGAAAAACAGCAAACAGACAATGGTCAAGCCACTGGACAAGTCACCGCAAATGCTGCTGAAAAATCTCATTAAAAAAGGGGTTACTGTTGAAGTGTGCCCGCTTTTTCTCCCTAACAAAGGGGCTACTCCGGATAACCTCATCGAAGGTGTCACTGTCGCGAAACCACCTGTAGTTGCTGAAAAGCTTCGGGAAGAGGATATCAAACTCTTTACTTTTTAAACGTCATTGTTGAAAAAGTTGTACGGTTCCTGATTATTCAAGAGTGTTATAAGTGTTGCTCCCGTCAGCATGTTCTGTTCGGACAGGGAGCAGCAGGGGTAAAAATCATATGAGGTTTTTGATATTACAGCTTGCAGGTTGTAATTTCAGGAATAGATTTTTCCACTACTTGTTTTTTAATAACATCTTAAATAATGAGGAGCCTGAAAACATGCAGAAAAACATCGGTGTTCTTGACAGAAACGTAAGAATCATTCTTGGTTCTGTAATGCTTTTAGCAGGACTGGTATTTCAGGGCTGGTGGTGGCTTACCGGTCTCGTTCCATTGATTACCGGAATCGTGGGGTTCTGTCCGCTCTATCCCCTGATGGGCTTCAATACTGCAGGCGGTTACGGCTCCACTGGCGGCTATCTCGACCCATCTGTAAAGCCCGCCAAGCAGGAAAAACGCATGCCTGTCTGATAGTTTTGCCGCAAGGAAAAATCGAGGCAGTCTCATTCGTTCAGTAATGAGTCTCTATGCAGTTTTGTCATCCTCGGGTCTGACCTGTGAAATCCGAAACAACCATAGTACAGGTCAGGTCCGGGATCGATCTTCCAGAGAAAATCAGTATCGATGCCGCTATTCCTGTGAAATCCGAACTTCTATGTGACGGGGCGGCATGACTCTCTGTCGGAAACGTACGTACGGTGACCGATTGTCGTGATGCAGTTCTTTTGAATCAGCCTCTTTGCCGTGTTGGCTTTTGATTTTAAGCCGAATAGTCTTATTCTCTTACTTCATACATTTTTATGTTTATTTACGGAGTGTGTTATGCCGGTTTCGAGATTTCTGATTAAACGAGTGGCTCTGATCGCCGGGGTATGTCTGATTACAGGTACATTGTTTTCAGCATGCTCTTCGGTAAAGCCGCCGAAGGATGGAGATGCTGCTGTTCGATATGCCTATGCTCAGGAGCTTGTTGCGAAAGAGGATTATGACAAGGCTATCATCGAACTGGAGTCGCTGATGTTCGATACAAGAGCGACGACCCTCGAGGATGACGTTCTTTTTGCCCTTGCTAACGCCTACTACAGTTCTGAACAGTTTCTGCTCGCAGTCGATATTTACACAAGACTTCTTGAGCAGACGCCGGGCTCGCCATATGCGGAGGCTTCGCAGTTTAAACTGGCGAAATCCCATAAAGAGCTTTCGCCGACTTTTTCACGGGATCAGGAACATACAAGAAAAGCCATCCGTGAGTTTCAGCTTTATCTGGAGCTGTATCCTATCAGGGATCCTCAGCAACTGCAAAGTGATATCGAAATGTACACGGAACTTGTGGCGCTTAATCCCGAGAATGATCTGTATAAAAGAAATCTCGCTATTGTCGAGGCTCAGTATGCAAGACTCGATAAAATCGCAGAAAGCAGCACAAGCATTGGTGAACTCAGGGAGAAACTTGCATTGAGCGAGTATTCTATTGCCGAACAATATCAGAAGCTTAAAAAATATCGCGGTTCGATAGCATATTATGACAATGTTATCCGTTTTTATCCCGATACGACCTACTATGAAAAAGCGTGGTTCGGCAAGATCGGGGTGCTTATAAAGAGAGAAAAATGGTTTGAGGCGCAAGCAGCTCTCGATGCGTATGATCAGCAGTTTCCTGAAAACATGGAAAAGGTTGAGGATTATCGCGACAGCATTGTAGAGCATTTCGAGAACGGATAGAGTGCAGGAGCCGTGCAACTTGCTGTTTTTGGTGGAACATTCGACCCTCCGCATAATGGTCACCTTGCCCTGTGTCTTTATGCAAGGGAGCTCTTGCCGATAAACCGGCTGGTTATTTCTGTCTCGAACAACCCGTTGAAAGAGAGTCCTCAATCAACCGATAGGGACCGGGTGCGGATGGCCGGGTTGCTGGCTGAAACAGTCAACAGAACCGGCGCTATCGCTGAAGTTTGCAGTTGGGAAGTCGACCGTGCATATCCTTCCTATACGATTGATCTCGTGACATATCTTGAAGAGATCTACTCGTCACCGAATATAACCCTTTTGATCGGTGAGGATAACTACCGGAACTTCCGTCACTGGAAGTCGTGGGAGGAGTTGATCCGACGTTGCAACATCGTTGTTTTCGCTAGGGAATCGGCGGCTGAAGAAGCCAGCCTCGAAAAGCTGCACGAACAAAAATTTCATCGTATCAATTTCAACCTTCCATTATCCTCAACGGACATAAGGGATCGTATTGCTTCAGGAGAAGATTGCTCTCAACAGGTCCCGTCCTCCATATGGCGATACATTGTTGAAGAAGGATTGTACAGGTCTACGGAACAATAAGCCTGCCAGCCTTCAGGTTTGCCATTTTGCCATTGTATTTCTTCCTTACATGGATTCCGGTGCCGATATTCCCAGTATTCTGAATCCGTTGCGAAGAACCTGCCGGGTTGCAACGGAGAGAAAGAGCCTTGCTGTACGTATATCCGGTTCTGCTTTGAGAATGGGGCATTCCTGATAGAAACGGTGATACAGTTCGGCTACGCTATGCAGATACTCGACCATTTTCTGCGGCTCCAGAAACCTTCCGCAGACGTCGATGACTTCGGGAAACTCAAGCAACATGAAGCCGAGGCGGATTTCGTGATCGGAGGTCATTTTTCGCATGAGCTGCATTCCCTCGGCAGGTAGGGTAAAACCGGCTTCCTGCTCGGCCATGCGAAGCAAGCTGCAAATCCGGGCATGTGCGTATTGGAGATAGAAGACCGGGTTGTCTTTCGACTGCTTTTTTGCCAGCTCTACATCGAAATTCAGGTGAGAATCTTTACTGCGCATGATGAAGAAAAGCCTTGTTGCATCGGCACCGACATCATCGATAAGGTCGTCCAGCAGGTCAGCGTTACCTTTTCTGGTTGACATCTTGACCGTTTCACCATTGACGGTCGTGGTTACGAACTGATTGATGGCGACACGAATACGGTCGGTATCGTAGCCAAGGATTCTCAAGGCTTCGATGATGTCGGGATATTCATCGATATGATCGGCTCCGAAAATATTGACGATTTCGGAAAACCCCCGTTTGAATTTCGTGATATGATAGGCGATATCCGGAAGGCGGTAACTGGGTTCTCCGCTTGACTTGACAAGAACCTTGTCTTTTTCCTGTCCGAGTTTCGAGGTTGTAAACCAGGTCGCTCCGTCGTACTCGTCAATGTACCCCTTTTCTCGGAGCAGGTCGATCACCTGCCGGTTCGGCGATTTATCGCTCTCGTCCGGCAGGTAAAGTTTGTGCTCGTTGAAGTAACTGTCATGGGTTATGTCCAAGCGGTGAAGCGTGCTTTTGATATGGGTGAAAATATAGGTTTCAGCAGTTTGCTTGAACGGAGCGAGATCGTCTGTTTTGAGTAGAGCTTTGCCTTGTTTTTCAAAGAGCTTTTCGGCAATAACTTTGATATAGCTGCCTTGATAATGGGTTTCAGGGAAATCGATCACCTCTCCGCAAAGCTCGAGGTAACGAAAACGGACCGATTCGGCAAGAATTGTCATTTGCCTGCCAGCGTCGTTGAAATAGTATTCCCTGGTGACGGTGTATCCCTGTGCTTCGAGGATGTTGGCTATACAGTCTCCGAGTACGCCACCTCTTCCCCGGCCTATAGTGAGCGGTCCTGTCGGATTTGCGCTGACATACTCGACAATGGCTGTTTTGTCTTGCCCGACAAGGCTCTGCCCGAATCCATCGCCTTCGGTGATGGCTTGTTCGAGCAACTGCATGATGAATGCAGGTTCAAGGTAAAAGTTAATGAACCCCGGGCCGGCGATTTCCGTTTTCCGGACAGTTCCCGGCTTGAAGGAAAGTTGTTCGGTGATCTCTTGGGAAAGCTGGCGAGGGTTTTTTCTACACTCTTTAGCAAGCACGAGGGCGATATTCGTTGAAAAGTCTCCGAACTTGTTGTCTGCCGGTTTTTCTATCTGAATATCTTTTTCTGTTGCGATGCCTGCTGTTTTCAGGGCTGTTCGTATGTGTTCTATAAAATATTCCCGCATGTCAAAAGTGTTGTTGCCTTAGCTTGCTGATGGTTGTGCAATACAGGATTTTTCAAGGATTTTCTCTGGAGAAAGGGCTGTAAAATCATCGATGACAGCCATGACGCCTGGACGGTCCCGCATGATTTCAGCGGGATTTGTCGTTGTAAGTGCAATGCTTTTCATGCCGGCAGCATAAGCTGCTTCGAGACCGGGCAGAGCATCTTCGAAAACAATGCACCTGGACGGTTCGGTTTCGAGGAGTTCCGCAACGCGCAGAAAAATGTCAGGATGGGGTTTTCCATAGCGTACCTGATGTGATCCAACGACAGCATTGAAGCGGTTTTTCAGGCCGGGAATGCCAAGTGTGTATTCGATGTTTCTCGCTCCTGCACCCGTGCCGACTCCAAGTTTGATCTTCATTGATTCAGCTTTGTCGAGAAACACTTCGAGTCCTTCAATCGGGCGGATTTCATCTCTGTACATGAAGCGGTAAAGAAAATCCTTCAGCTCCGTGAGCTGTTCGGCCTTTTCAGGTGTTATGTCTTTGTCGAGAAAATGACGAAGAACATCGAGGCCTTTCATACCTGCAGTTTCGCGGAGGTAACGATCGGGATCGAGGCCTTCAAGTCCGTAATCTTGAAAAAGTTCCACCCATGAACGGGCATGCATATGCATGTTGTCGACGAGAACGCCATCCATGTCGAAAATGAATGCAAATGTATCGTTGTGTTGCACGCTGTTGATTCCTGTCATTTGTTTATTGTTATCTCAGCCTATATTCATCGCTTCCCTGACTTGGCTCATAGTTTCTTCTGCAACCATGCGGGCACGGTTTTCACCGGTCAGGAGTATCTCTTTCACCATATCGGGTTGGGTAACATATTCTGATCTTTTTTCGAGAATCGGGGCTAATTCTTCAGAAATGGCTGTGGCGCACAGCTTTTTGCAATCAACGCAGCCGAGCGCACCCGATCTGCAATCCCGTTCAATTTGCTCAACCCTCTGCGGATCTGAAAACTTGCAGTGATAACTGAAAACGGTGCATACTTCCGGACGTCCGGGGTCGTTTTTTCTGATCTTCTGCGTATCGGTTACAGCCTTGCGCAGTTTTTTCTGCACTTCTTCAGGTGAGTCTGACAGGAAGATGGTATTACCAAGGGATTTTGACATCTTCATTTTTCCATCGAGGCCTGCAAGGCGTGAGAATTTTGTGATTTTGGGTTCCGGTTCCTCAAAAACATCTCCAAGTTCAGGATGTTGATACTGTTTGTTGAAACGCCGTGCAATCTCTCGGGTTATTTCAACGTGTGGTAACTGGTCCTCACCCACCGGAACGATGTTTCCCTTATAAAGCAGAATGTCTGCAGCCTGAAGAACAGGGTAGCCTAAATGCCCATAGGAAATCGCTTCCATATTGAGGTCCCTTACCTGATCTTTGAGAGTCGGGTTTCGTTCAAGCCTCGAAGCAGTGATGAGCATCGCATAGATCAGGAAAAGTTCGGTATGCTGTTTCACCCTGGATTGCCTGAAAATTGGACTTTTTTCAGGATCAACGCCTGCAGCAAGCCAGTCCGTTACCATGTCGATGGTACAGTCAAAAATATCAGCAGTTTCAAGCGATGTTGTAAGGCTGTGATAGTCGGCTATCAGGAAATAAGTTTCAAACACTCTTTTCCCGCCGGTATCGAGCTCGTCTTGTCTTGCGACCCAGTTTTCAAGTGCACCGGTGTAATGACCCAAATGCAGCTTTCCGGTCGGGCGCATACCGCTTAAGATTCTTTTTTGACCCATAATTCTACCTATATCTCATAATCGGAGCATACGCCGAGCGCATGATCCAGTCCGTAAGCTCAGGCTGTCAGTTCTGTTAAATGCACTGGAATTTATAACAGTTGCCAGAAAGATAAAAGAGGTTTGTCGGGATCAAACGGGATTTATCTGATTTTTATTTGTGTGAAATGGTTTTTTCGTGCTATATTTACAGCCCTTCACATAACGAGAGAGTTTGAGAGCAAGTCCTATACAACATTCGGTTGCCCAACCATGTCAGGTCCGGAAGGAAGCAGCATCCGGTAATTTGAATGTGTGATATAGTAAGCTTGCTCTCTTTTTTTGTTCTCATCCATCGTTAGCATTCGCTTTTCCTGAAAAACTTTTTATTTATTTTTCCTCCATTGGAATTCGCTGTTGTCGTTGGCGTGTTTTTGTCGGTGAGGGTTCTCCACCCTTCGGGGACGAGATGCGTTTATCGTGAAGAGGCAGGTCAGAGGGTGTACAGATGTTTAAAACAGAAAAAGAAGAAAAAGTATGCATACAAACACAACAAGGGAAGATCTGCTGAAAGAGCCGGTCAGGCATATCGATATCAAGTCGTTTGACGTTGTCCCGCTTATCGAGCAAATGGGGGATACCGCGTTTCAGGCCAGGAACCTTGCCAGGGCGGCATCGATTCTTGACAGGATGCAGCGGGATGAAGAGTGTGCGGTGATTCTGACACTGGCCGGTTCGCTTATCAGTGCCGGTCTCAAGCAGGTCATTATCGATATGATCGAGCACAACATGATAGATGTCATTGTCTCCACTGGCGCAAATATCGTTGATCAGGATTTCTTCGAAGCACTGGGATTCAAACATTACAAAGGAGATCCCTTTGCAGACGATGCCGTTCTCAGGGAACTGCATATCGATCGCATTTACGATACCTATATCGATGAGGATGAGCTTAGAATCTGTGACGATACCATGGCTCTTATCGCCAATTCCATGAAACCGGGGGCATATTCTTCAAGGGAGTTTATCATGGAGATGGGCCGTTATATCGCCGAAAAGAACCATGACCGGAACTCGATTGTCTATAAGTCTTTTGAAAAGGGTGTGCCGATTTTTGTGCCGGCGTTTTCGGACTGTTCGGCAGGTTTCGGCCTTGTTCATCACCAGTGGAACAACCCCGGTGAACAGGTGTCCATTGATTCCGTAAAGGATTTTCGTGAGTTGACCAGAATCAAGATAGCGAATGATAAAACCGGAATCTTTATGCTGGGTGGTGGAGTTCCGAAAAACTTTACCCAGGATATCGTTGTGGCTGCCGAAGTGTTGGGTTATGAAGAGGTGTCGATGCACACCTATGCCATTCAGGTCACCGTTGCCGATGAGCGTGACGGGGGGCTGTCGGGTTCGACACTGAAGGAAGCCAGTTCCTGGGGTAAGGTCGATACTGTATTCGAGCAGATGATTTTTTCAGAAGCGACCATTGCCTTACCGCTGTTGGCCGGCTATGCGTATCACAAGAAAGGCTGGACGGCCCGTAAACCGAGAAACTTCAATGCCCTTCTTGCCGAAGAGACGGAAAGAGTGAAAAGTTGTTAATTTTTAGAGCGTTTGATTTGTTGCATCATTGTCGCATGCCAGGCACAGGGACAAGTATCGTTACAGCCCGGATTTGCGAAGGTTTGCAATAAAACTGTTTATACTTAATTCAAGAATACATAACGGAGCCGGAGATGAAATTTTTTATTGACACAGCTAATCTTGATGAAATCAAGGCGGCCAACGATCTGGGGGTTCTCGACGGTGTGACCACCAATCCATCCCTTGTGGCTAAAATCGTGCAGGATCCTGATAATTTTACCTACGAGGACTTCAAGAACCATATTGCAAAGATCTGTGATATTGTCGGTGGTCCGGTAAGTGCTGAGGTTACAACGCTTACTGCCGATGAGATGATCGCTCAGGGTGAGGAGCTTGCCTCGATTGACGAGAATGTGGTGGTCAAATGTCCGCTGACGATCGAGGGCCTCAAAGCTATGCGCCATTTGTCCGGAAACGGTATCAGAATCAATGCGACACTTGTTTTTTCACCCACCCAGGCTATTCTTGCTGCCAAGGCCGGGGCGTCGTACGTCAGCCCGTTTGTCGGACGTCTCGATGATATCAGCACGGAGGGTATGGCGCTTGTCGAGCAGATTGTCAGAATTTACGAGAACTACAGGTATCCCACGGAAGTGCTCGTTGCAAGCGTTCGTCATCCACAACATGTTGTCGAGGCTGCCTTGATCGGGGCTGACGTCGCAACCATACCGTTCAGCGTTATCGGGCAGCTTGCAAAGCATCCTCTGACCGATAATGGCCTCAAGCGGTTCATGGAAGATGCGGTCGTTATCAGGAATGACTGAAGCGAAAAAGGTGCCGGTCAAGGTCTACCGATCCGTCGGGCCTGAATGTTACGCCTTCGGTTTCAAGCATCTGCCGCATGGTATCCGGAGTAAAGAAGTGACCTTTACCTGTAAGTTCTCCGTTGCGGTTGACAACTCTGTGGGCGGGAACAGTGGCAATGTTGGCATTGTTGAGTGCCCAGCCGACCATTCTTGCCGCTGAACGGAGGCTTATCTGCTCTGCAATGATGCCGTAAGTGGAGACATATCCTTCCGGAATCTGTCGAACGAGGTCGTAAACCTGCTCATAAAATGTCTTTTCGGTTGTCATGGAAGGGTAAGTGAAAACCGGTTATTGTAACTGTCAGGTCCCGGTATCAGCAGTCAAGGAAACAACTTCGACCGAGACCATGGCAGTGCCTTTTTCATAAAAACCGAGCTTTTTGGCTGCGCCAGCGCTCAGGTCGATTATCCGCTCGTGTGCGAAAGGTCCACGATCATTAACCCTTACGATGATTGACCGTTTTGTTTCGAGATTGGTGACGCGGACGTTGATAGGCAGCGGCAGGTATTTATGGGCAGCGCTCAATTTGTCGGGGTCGAACTTTTCTCCATTGGCGGTGATTTTGCCGCCATCTTTTTTTCGGGTTTCTTCACCATACCATGATGCTATTCCTTTTTCCTTGTAATTTCTCGATTCCTCGACACTCATCGGGACATAGGTTTTACCATAGACCACATAGGGGGCGTTTTTCACACGTCCCTGCCTGATCGCTTCTTCCGGGGAAAGCCCGTCGATCGATTCGATTTCATCATGGGTAAAAGGGGACACCACGGTCTCAACCGCGAATTTTCCAACCGAATAGGCGGCTTTTGCCGTGGTTTTTACAACTGAACATGCGTTCAGCGTGGATACAAGCGTTACCCATAGAAGCAGGCGTAGATGCAATTTTACCACAAGCTCATCCAATAACGGTTACAAGTAAGGTTCTCCACTAGTAAAAAATAGCGAAAAGGGATGATATTTTCCATGCGGTTGGGAAGGCTCCGTTCCGCAAAGGTTTGAATATAAGGCACGGAATGATGTTATTATATAGGTATCTGATCACGCAACGAGTTGAGGAGTTTTCATGAAAAAGGATGCGTTTGGAGTTCTTATCGTTCATGGTTTCACCGCGACCCTCAACAGTGTCAACTCGCTTGTTGAGCCTCTTGAAAAGCTGGGTCTTCATGTCAGCGTACCGATTCTCAAAGGGCATGGTGAATCATCTCCGGAAAAGCTTCGTGGAGTAACATGGCGGGACTGGATGCAGGATGCTGAAGCCGCTTTTCATGAGTTATCGGAAAAAGTCGATAAGATTTTTGTTATCGGGCATAGCATGGGAGCTCTCATTGCGCTCAATCTTGCAACGAAATACCAGGGGGGGCAGCTCGATTCAGTTATTTTGGCAGCTCCGGCATTTCGTTTGGTCTCGATGCTGGGGCCAGGGCGGCCGTTGCACTTCCTCGCTCCTGTGCTAAAGACGTTTATCAAAAGCTGGGACCTCAGTGTTGCGCTCAGTGATCATGATGAAAAAAGCCGTTCAATGCATTATCTTTGGGCGCCGACAGATGCGATCATGTCTTTTTTTGACTTGATATCCTTTACCGAATCCCGCCTGCACGATATTCGATGCCCGATGCTTATTCTCCATAACCGCAATGATCAGACGGTTACCCAGAACAGTTCGGATATTGCTTTTAAAGGAGTGGCGACAGCATCTTCAGACAAGGATATTGTCTGGCTCGAACGTTCGGAGCACCAGATGTTCTGCGATTGTGAAAAAATGAGGGCTATCGATGTTATCATCGACTTCATACAATCGCGCATCAGTAAAACTGCTGGATAGATCCATTGGATTTTTTTCTCTCTCGAAAGATGCATTATATCATTTGCGTTCTATTTTCACTCTTTGACCGATCTTCCTGGACGGTAAAGAGGTACAATTCGTTTTCTTTTCTTAAATACTGTTTCCCTGCAAGGAGTTTTTATCGTTCAATCAAGGGTTGCAGCCTTGCTTGAAATGTGCTTTTTTTCAATGCGTGAGTCGCATCGGTATCGTTAACGATAAGGCGGAGCTTTCGGCTTGGCGCCAAACCATTTTTATTATTAAAACATGATGAAACGATTTCTCTGCTCGTCGGAAATGTTGGGGGGGCGGTTGACTGGCATACTGGTTCTCATCACCATGTTCTTTACAGCTTCCTGCAGTACGGCAGGCAGGGTGCAGCCGGAGAGTGTGAAACAAGCCGCCGGTATTCCCAAATATATTTTTTATTTCATCGGTGACGGTATGGGAATGGCGCATGTCAAGATAGCCGATGCCGTTCTTGAAGATGATCAGGTGCTTTGGATGACTACCTTGCCTGTTTCGGGAATGGCTTCGACTCATGCGGAAAACCGCTACATCACCGGTTCGGCAGCAGCAGGAACCGCTCTCGCAACAGGGCGCAAAACCACGATCGGCACGATAGCGAAAAACGGAAACCACTCAGAGAACCTGAAAACCATTGCTGAGATGTCGAGAGATAATGGGATGCGGGTTGGGATAGTTTCAA
This sequence comes from Prosthecochloris marina, assembly GCF_003182595.1. Taxonomy (NCBI): domain Bacteria; kingdom Pseudomonadati; phylum Chlorobiota; class Chlorobiia; order Chlorobiales; family Chlorobiaceae; genus Prosthecochloris; species Prosthecochloris marina. The sequence goes on along the minus strand of NZ_PDNZ01000008.1, from coordinate 2,392 downwards.
GCGTCAGCATCGACCATGCAACACCTGCTTGTTTTTATGCCCATGCAGACAACAGAAGCATGTATTCCGACATTGCCGTTCAGATGGCATCGAGCGGTTTTGATTATTTTGGAGGGGGGTACGCCCGTGCAGATCTTGAAGACGGAAAGCCGCTCGGCAAGCTGATCACAATCATGCAGGACAGCGGTTATAACGTTATCCGAGGGTGGGAAGCTCTCGGCAAGGCGGTGCCAGGCCAAAAATACTGGGCATTCGAGAACTTCGATGGATCGGGTGCCCTCGAGTATGCCATTGACAGGGCTCCCGATGACCTCACACTTGCTGATTTCACAAGAAATGGCATCAGGCTTCTGGACAACGACCAGGGCTTTTTCCTAATGGTCGAGGGGGGGAAGATAGATTGGGCGAGCCATGCCAACGATGCCGCTACCGTGGCCCATGAAGTTGTTGATTTTGACCTGGCAATAGCAGAAGCTCTCGAGTTTTATCATGAGCATCCCGCAGAAACGCTGATCGTGGTTACAGCGGATCATGAATGCGGTGGTCTGGCTCTCGGATATGCTGATAAGGCATATGAGAGCGATATCGGTCTTCTGCTCAGTCAGAAACTTTCCGCGCAGGTTTTTGCCGGCAAGGTTGCCCAATGGACTGAGAGGAAAAACGTCAGTTTTTCAATGGCTCTCGACAGCGCCAAAGTGTATTTCGGTCTTGGCAATGTGCAGCTTGATTCGGCACTTGTCTTGACCTCCGAGGAAAAAATGGCTCTGAGGCAGGCCTATACTGCGAGTATGACCGGTCAAAACGTTGGTCAAAAATATGGTGAAGGGGACCCATTGACCGTATCGCTTACGAAGCTGCTGAACCACAAAGCCGGTATCGGGTGGACAACCGGAAAGCATACGGCTCTGCCGGTACCGGTTTTCGCTATTGGCCAAGGTGCCCGTGAGTTTTGCGGGATTTATGACAATACGGATATTGCAAAGAAGATTATCAAAGTTGCCGAACTCCAGCCTTGAGACATCGATATCGAGGTCCTGTGCGCCACGAGTACTTTGTTGGCGGGTTGGAGAAAGGCAAAAGGCTTATTTCATAGTAAAATAGTCACTATCTTTTGGAGAACTGCTGAATTCAGCAGGAGTGCTTAAACGTGTCACTGCCCAAGCCAGGGTTGGTTGCCGAACATGCTGGGACCGTTCGGTTCAGGTATTAACAAAAAGAATCGCTGGAGGAAATATGGCTGATGTATCGACGGCATATATGGGGTTGAAGCTGACGAACCCTTTGATTGTAGGTAGTTCAGGTATGACGGAATCGGTTGAAAGTGTCTGTAAGGCAGCTGAGGCCGGTGCAGGTGCGGTTGTGTTGAAATCGCTTTTCGAGGAACAGATTCATCATGAATCGGGATACACCATCCAGACCAATGAACAGCTGTATTATTACGCTCAGGCCGAAGACTACATTCACAGCTATACCCGCGGGAACGATCTCAAGCACTATCTCGATCTTATAAGCGGGTGCAAGGGGGCCGTAGATATTCCTGTCATTGCAAGCATCAACTGTGTCTCCGCATCGGAATGGACGGAGTTTGCTTCCCAAATACAGAGGGCTGGAGCTGACGGGCTCGAACTCAACATTTTCCTGCTTCCTTCGGATCCTCGCAAGGACGGTGGGCAGAACGAGCAGGTGTATCTCGATGTGCTCGAAAAAGTAACAAGGCAGGTCAGTATTCCGGTTGCAGCTAAAATAAGCTATTATTTTTCCGGGCTTGCCAACATGGTAGGAAAAATTGCCGCTACCGGTACGAAAGGGCTCGTGATGTTCAACAGGTTCTTTTCTCCCGATATCGACATTGAAACATTCGATGTGAAAAGTTCGCATGTTTTCAGTTCCCCGGAAGAGCTTGCGATTTCACTACGCTGGGTGGCTATGCTTTCTTCCAGAACTCCCTGTGATATAGCCGCTTCGACAGGAATTCATAATGGAGAAGCTTTGATAAAACAGCTTCTTGCCGGAGCAAAAGCCGGCCAGATCGCCTCGGTGCTGTACCGGAAAGGATACGCTGCAATCGGTACGATGCTTCAAGAGTTGCATGACTACATGGAACGGCACGGTTTCTCATCTCTCGACGAGGTTGTCGGCAAGATGAGCCTCGGGAGAGCAGACAACCCTGCGGCCTATGAGCGGGTACAGTTCATGAAATATTTCAGCGGAATATCGTGAGCTTCATGTTCGGTTCTAAAGCACAAAGGCCCCGGAACATGCCAGGACCCCTGTGAAGAAACGAAAGCCGAAGAAGCGAAGAGAAGGAGAGCGGAGTTAGTTAGAAGCCAGACGAGGACTCTGCAGCTGATCGATAACCTTGGAGATGAACGATTCCAGTTCAGCAGGGAAC